>CAZTTI010000411.1:0-3082 GCA_964615925.1 uncultured Solibacteraceae bacterium | reverse complement strand
GTACCCGTTCACCGAGGATTGCCATCGGATCGAAAACGGATCGCCGACGACAAACCGGCCCCTGCCGGCGAACGCCGACCCCAACGCGATCAACGCGTTCTCGATGGACTGCCTTTCCCAGTTCGAGCTTGGCTACTACTTCGTCGTTCAGAACATCCACCATCGCCGCTATCCCGTCGTCGATCAGGAACGCGGCATCGTCTGGGCGCACGCGATTTTCGACCAGGGGACCGTCAACGAAGGTGTTCTGTCCGACGGGACGCCCTACCGGTTCAACGGGTTCAACCGGCCGTCGAGCATTCTCGTCGCCGAAGCGTTCCTCATCGAGGACGGCAAGATCCGCCGCGTCGAGATGGTTGGACCATCGGTGCCCTACCACATGAACTCCCCATGGGGAGGCTTGAGCGGAAACTAATCCGCGCCGGCTTCCCACCCGAATCGCGCGAGATCGATCCGGCCGAGGGGACTGAAGACGACCCCCTCCTGCTCGAGCATGATGCGTTGTTCCTGCGCGCCGCTTCCCGCGCGTGGGCTGATGCGCCCTCCCGCCCCCACGACGCGATGCCACGGAATCGGGCTCGGGCCTTCCAATTGGCCGAGGATCGCTCCGACGAGGCGCGCCCGTCCGGGGAGCCCCGCCAGCCGCGCCACCTGCCCGTAAGTGGCGACCCGGCCGCGGGGAATCGATCCGGCGACGGCACGGATCGCCGCGTGTTGGCCGCTCCGCTCCATCATTCATTCATATGTTTATATATATCGATTTAAATTACTAATTATAAATGTCTTATTTGTTTTATTGATGTGCGTGTCGAACCGGGTGGACCCAACTTGTCTCCTGGGATGAGATGCTATCGGCACGCGCTCCGGGCCGGAGCGCTTATTCTATTTCAGTCAGGCGAGTGCGCCATCGGCGTCCGGAGGAATCGTGCTCAAGCTGCGTCAGATCGAACTCCAGGGCTTCAAATCGTTTTACGACCACGCGGAGATCTCCGTCAACGGCGGCGTCACGGCCATCGTCGGTCCGAACGGGTGCGGGAAGAGCAATGTCTCCGACGCCGTGGCCTGGGTGCTGGGAGAGCAGAAGCCCAAGACGCTGCGCGGGAGCAAGATGCAGGACGTGATCTTCAGCGGCAGCGGGAAGCGTTCGGCGCTCGGGATGGCGCAGGTCACGATCAAGTTGATCGAGGACGCTCCGGCGCATTCCAACGGCGGGCCGCCTCCCGGTCCGGTCGAGCTCACCGTCCAGCGCCGGTTGTACCGGTCCGGCGAGAGCCAATACCTGGTCAATGGACGTCCCTGCCGGCTCCGGGACATCCAGGATATCTTCCTGGGAACCGGACTCGGCCCCAACCACTACGCCATCATCGAACAGGGCCGGATCGGCCAACTGCTCTCGGCCAAACCGATCGACCGCCGGGCCCTCATCGAGGAAGCCGCGGGGATCACGCGGTTCCGCGCGAAGCGCAAGCTCGCCGAGTCGCGTCTCGAAGCCGCGAAGGCGAACCTGTCGCGCGTCAACGACATTCTCGCGGAAGTCGACCGTCAGCGGAACTCCCTCAAGCGCCAGGCGGGGAAGGCACGCAGATACCGCGAGGTCCGCCGCCGACTTCGAGAGGTTCTGGGCGGCATCTTTTCGACGCGGGCGGACCTGCTGATCGAGGGTCAGGCGCGCATCGCCACGGCGCTTTCCGGAATCGACGAGGAAGGGCGCGTGCTCGAGCGCGAGATCCGCGAACTCGACCAGCGCGTTCACGGCTCGCGCAAGGACGTCGAGGGAAACGAGTCCCGGCTCGAGAACGCGCGGGAAGTTCAGGTGTCGGTCACGCTGGACCTGGAAAAGGCGGCCCACGAGATCGCCCGGCTCGAGGACCATGTGCGGTCTCTCGAGGCTCGCGGACAGGAGCTTCGGAGCCGGAAGGATCGCGCGCTGGAGGAGATCGAGGCGCGGCAGGGGGAGGCCGCGGCCGGCCGATCCCGGTTGGAGAGCCTCGATGGCGAGCTGGTGGAAAAGCAGGGCCGGTTGGAATCCGGTCAGGCCCGCCTCCACGAATTCCACGAGAAGCGCCGCCGCGAGGAAGCGGCGATGGAGGCCCTCCGGAACCGGCGATTCGACATCATCGGCCGGGAGGCCGAGATCTCGAACGGCCTTACCGCCGCCGGCGAGCTGGTCCGCCGCCTCGAAGCACAGCTCACGCGAATGCGCCAGGAGAGCCGCGCGGTCCAGACCGAGTTGGAGGGACATCGAGCCAAGCGCGAGGCCCTGGATCTCGAGAGGAAGTCCGGGCAGCGTCTCATCGAGGAAATCCGCGGCCAAAAGGGAATGATCGAGGAAGAAACGCGGACGCTCGAGCTCGAGCTCGCCTCGGCGCGCACGGCCCTCGAGGAGGCGCGATCACGGGAAGAAGCGACACGGCATCGCCTCGAGACGATCCGCGACCTTTCGCTCGATCGCGCATACGGCACGGAAACGGTTCAGCGGTTCTTCTCCGAAGTGCGGTCCGAAAACTGGGCCCCGGTGGGCATCCTCGCCGATTTCGTCGAGGTGGAGACCGGGTACGAGGCCCTGATCGAAAACCTCCTCCATGCCGAGCTGCAGTTCGTCGTTGTGGAGAGTCTGGACGAGGCCGAACGTGCCGTGGGGATCGTTCGCACGATCGGCGAGGGCCGGTTGGACGTGCTGGTCCGTTCGGGCGAACCTTTGTTCGAAGGCGCCGAAGCCGTGGCGATTCCGGGGGCCATCCCGGTGGCGAGCCTCGTGACCTTCGAGGACCGCGTGCGCGGGATCGAAGACCGCGTGCGTCATGCCTACGTCGTCGATGACGTCCGCGAGGCATGGCGCCTGTCGACCCGGAACCCGGGCAACACCTTCATTGCGCGGACCGGGGAGGTGGTGCGGGATCGCGTGGTCAGCTCCGGGACCCAGGGTGCGAATGGCCCCCTCTCCCTCAAGCGCGAGATGCGCGACCTCGACCGGCGCGCCGCCGAGGCCGGGGAGAGAGTCCGAAGCGCGTCGTCCCGACGCGATGAAATCTCCGGGTCGCTCGATGCCGTACGCGGCCGGCTCGAAGGCGTGGTCGACCGC
>CAZTTI010000410.1:0-5483 GCA_964615925.1 uncultured Solibacteraceae bacterium | reverse complement strand
AGCCCACCCCGGCCGAGCGGCGTCAGGTTCCTCATCACCTGATCGACGTGCTCGATCCGGAAACGCTGTCGAGCGCGGGCGATTACCACCGGATGGCTCGTGGCGTGCTTCACGACATCGTCCGAAGAGGCCGCCTTCCGGTGATGGTGGGAGGGACGGGATTGTACCTGCGCGCCGTGATCGAAGGTCTGTTCTCCGGGCCGCGGCGCTCCCATTCCGTGCGGCAGCGAATCAACGAGTTGGCGGCTCGGAAAGGACGCGGGTACCCTCACCGGTTGCTTTCACGCCTCGACCCCCGGACCGCGGTCCGCGTGGCGCCCGCGGACCTGCCCAAGGTCATCCGCGCGATCGAGGTCCGGCTGGAATCCGGAAAGGCCCTTTCCACTCACCTGGAGGAGTCGCCGGGGAACCCGGCTTCGGGCCTCGAATTTCTTCTCGTGGGGCTCGATCCCCCTCGGGAGGCGCTTGCCGAAGCCATCGCGGCCCGCGTCCGCTCCATGTACGCGGAGGGCCTCGTCGACGAGGTGCGGGAAATTCTCCGAAGCGGCGTGCCGCCAGAGGCGCCGGCTTTCCGCGCGATCGGCTACCGGCAGGTTGTGGCACACATCCGTGGCAATCTGTCGCTCGATGAGGCCATAATGCTGACGGAACGGGAGACGCGGCGTTACGCGAAGCGGCAGAGGACGTGGTTTCGCAAGCAGCACCAGCCGGTCTGGTTTCCCGGATTCGGCACGGATCCGGACCTTCGGTCCGGTGTAGAGGCCTTCGTCAAAGATGCGCTCGGCCACTTTCAAATTTTTTAGGGGGGTTCCCTGATGGAGAACAAGACGCAGAATATTCAGGACGTCTACCTGAACACGGTCCGGAAAGAGAAGCAGCCCGTCACGATCTTCCTCATGAGCGGAGTGAAGTTGATGGGTCGGCTCAAAGGGTTCGACAAGTACTCGGTGATCCTCGAGGCGAATCATCAGGAGCAATTGATCTTCAAGCACGCGATCTCGACGGTGACCACTGCGCGTTCCGGTGGCGGACGCCCACCGCGGGATTCCGCGCCCCCCGCGAAGCGAAACCCGAGTCCTGATCCGGACGCACAATTGACATAGATTGCGAAAGAATTACGGGCGTTTTCAACAGTCGTCCGGAAACGGGGGCAGCACGTAATCCGCCTGCAGGCAAATGGTTTACGGCGGTCCACAGGGGGCCGTGCAATCGTTTCCACAGGCTTTTCCACAGTGCTTGTGGAACACTGCCGGCCGGTTTGCGACAGATTTGTAATGGAGAGAATCAGTGGCTGTCGAGCCACTCGCATGCCACGTCGAACCACTCGAACAGGCGTTCCTCACGGCGAAAATCGGGGCTGTGGAAGACCTCACGATGGTTCTGGATTCGGGATCCGTGTTTGATGTGGAGCATTTCGTGGTAGAGGACGTAGCGGACGACGTATTCGGGTATTCCACGAAGGTCCAGGGACCGGCTGACGAAGATCACGTCGTGATCGAAGTCGTACCGGCCAAGAATGCGGCGCGTCGGCCGTTTCGTCCAGGAAAGCCCGGGTTTCGGTAGTTCTCCGGCGAAATATTCCGCGTTGATCTCGTCGAACAATCGGTCCAGGTCGAACCGGCGGCCCCTGGGATCGGTCGTCCGGACCTTCCGGCCCCGCTCGGCGCGGACCTGTCTCGCCCGCTCCACCATGGTTTCCGACGTCGTGTATTCCTTGTAAATCCGGCGGTAGCGGGGATCCGCCTTCTTCCGGTAGAGCTTCGAAACCAGAATGGCCGCAACGGCCTCGAATACGGGCCGTGGGGCGTCTTCGAACATGTCGCTCAGGCGGACCTTGAGCACCGCGTTCTCGAGGACCGCCTGGTGGTTGGCGCCGACCGACGCGAAGAACTCCACGGAGACTTCCGGCACGGGCGTCCGTGGCTTCAGCTTGCGATGGGTGTCGCGAAAGACCTGCCTGGCGAGAATGCCCGGCGCACGGGGAGCGGCGGACCGGGCGAAATCGAGCCGCAACTGGGCGGGGGCCGCAGTCCGGCTCACCGGCGTTCGGTCTGCGGGACGACGTCGAGGGCTTCGCTTGCGCCGTTTCGGGCGAGTTCGGCGATTTCGATCGCGTCCTCGAGCGCGACCTCTTCGTTCTCGTTCGATGGCTCGAAGTTGCCCAGGGCCGGAAGGGAAGCCCCGGTAAACTCGAACAACTGCTCGATGGCTCCCCGGACATCGCCCCGGCCACCGCGTTCGTACGCGTCGTCGATGTTGTCCATCGTTTCATCGATGGCCTGGTAGTAACCGCGAAGCAGCTCGGCCGGCGTAAAATCGCGGAGGTTGTTCTCGAAGTCGGGAACGTCCTCCCTGGCTCGTTCGATTTCCGCGGCCGCGGCCGGATCCATCACGCGGATGATCGCGCGGGTGATGGCGTTCCCGCCCGGTTTATCGGCCTCATCGAGCCGCCCGTCGGTTTCGACGAGGCCGAGCAATCCAAGCCGGATTTCCGCGATTTTCAGCAGGACCGGAATCCGTTGTTCCAGGCTCTGGGCGGTCCGGATCTGCTCGATCTCGGCTTCGGTGAAGTAATCGGCGGCGCGCACTTCGGGCCCCGGCATCGAGAGGACCAGGGTGGCCGCTATGAGCATGACACCGAGAATTCGTGACCTGTATGTGATGTCAGGCATCTTGAGCACGCGTCAACTCCTCGTCAGGCCGCGGCCTGACCGGGGAACAAAGCGTCGATCAGGGAACTGCGAATCTCGGACACCTCTGCGATGAGATCGTCGATCGGACCGCGGGAGTCGAACGTCAGCCGGGAAGCGATGTCTGCGAGTTGGCGCGCATGCTGCCGCAACGCGATTTCCAGATCCTGGAACCCCGCGGCGTTGTCGTCCGCATCGCGGCCCGAATCGAACATGGTGTCCCGGGCATCGATGATGGCTTCCCGGTACTCGTCGATACGGAGATCCATCCGCTCCAGGTCTCCGTCGCTCACCGCGTCGCCCATGAGGGCGACGAGGAGGTCGGAGATGCGAATCTGGACACGCGTCCGGCCCACCGGGTCGCTGGTTACGGCGAGCCTGGCGCGCTCCTGTTCGAGCCGCTGAAGGCGTTCGTCCCGCGATTCGGTGAACACGTTGTACCGGCCGGAACAGCCGGCGGCAACGGCCACGACCACCGCGAATACGGCCGTTCGGCTAATTGTCCTCGAGGAGCTGGTCCAGCGACTCCACGCGGCGTTCAGTTTGGAATCTGCGGGCATCGTTCGCTCCGTCGTCGATTTCCAGGAACCGGCTATAGTGTAGCAGCGCTTCGGCGAAGTATTCCAGTTCGTCGTAGGCCACCGCCAGAGAGTGCAGAGCCGTCGCGTCCCGCGGCCGCAATTCCACGTAGCGTTCAAAAAATTCGATCGCGGCCGGCCAATCTCCGGCCTGGTGATAGATCGACGCGAGCGTCCCCAGCGCGTCAGCATTCACGGGATCCAGCGCGAGCGCTCTCTCCAGCGGCGGGATCGCTTCTTCCGGCCGGCCGCTTCCGCGGAAACTGGCACCGAGTTCGGTCCAATAGCCGGCGACCTCCGGCGCCTGTTCCACGACGCCGCTCCATACCCGGACGGCATCGTCAAAACGCTCCAGATCCACGTACAACGTCCCGATGACGGTGTCCAGCTCGGTCTGGGACAGGGAAACCTCCGATGCCGGTATGTTCTCGAGGATCTCGAGCGCTTCCTCCGCTCGACCGAGATCCGTCAGGACGATGGCGCGCCTCATCGCGATCTCCCGGTTGGAAGGGTCGAGCGCGAGCGCTCGCTCGTAATGGGCGAGAGCCGTGGCGCGCGGCGTTTCCTCGTTTCGGATGGCCAGATCGCCGAGTGCGGCGTGAACACCGGCTTCGTCGAGTCCGAGGGCCAGACTTTGAGCCAGGGCCGTGTATGCATTCCCCTCGGATCCGTCCCGGAGGTACAGGCTTCCCAGATTGCGGTAGGCTTCGGCGGCTACCGGGCCCGGCCCCGCGATCTCGATCACGCGTTGATAGGCGCCGATGGCGTCTGAGGTCCGCTGGAGTTGGTCCAGGAGTTGCGCGTAGAACACGGCGGGCGCCGGGTCATTCGGCGCCTGCTCCATGGCTTCACCGAATTGGATCACCGCCTCGTCGAGCCGGCCACGCTCCGCGAGAAGGGCGCCCAGATTCATTCGGGCCTCGAACACGTCTTCCAGTTCGAGCAGCCGTCGATATTCGTCGATGGAGTCTTCCGGCCTTCCGATTTCGTCGTAGGCTACGGCCAGATAGAACCGTGACGGCACGTGGTTCGCGTCCGCCGCCAGAACCTCATCGAAGCTCTCGATGGCCAGAGTCCAGTTCGCCTCTTCGATCGCCCGGACTCCGGTCTCGTACGTCTGGGCCAGGTCGCCTCCGGGTGGCGATTCCGCCTGCGACAGGCCGAGGAGCGCAGCCATCGAGGCCTGGAGCAGGATCAGGTGCATATCTGAAGTCTCGGGGCGAGAAACTGCCCGGTGATGGATCGCGGATTGCTGGCGACGGTTTCGGGCGTCCCCGTCTCGATCAACTCTCCGCCTCGGTCACCGCCCTCCGGACCGAGGTCGATGACCCAGTCGGAAGCTTTGATCACGTCGAGGTTGTGTTCGATGATGAGCACGGACCCGCCGGCCTTGACGAGCTGACGGAATGCCGCCAGCAGCTTGTTGATGTCGTCGAAATGAAGCCCCGTCGTCGGTTCGTCGAAGATGAAGAGGGTCTTTCGGCTCGTCTCCCGGGCCAGATGCGAGGCCAGCTTGATGCGCTGGGCCTCGCCGCCGGAAAGCGTCGTGGCGGATTGTCCCAGACGGAGATATCCCAGGCCGACTTCCTCCAACATGGCGAGCTTTTTCGTCACGCGTCCGATGTTGTGGAAGAACCCGATCGCCTCGCGAACCGTCAACTGGAGCACGTCGTAAATGTTCTTTCCCCTGTATTCGATGGCGAGCACGGCGTTTCGGTAGCGCTTTCCCTGACATTCCTCGCACACCAGTTCGACGTCCGCCAGGAACTGCATTTCGACCGTCACGGTGCCGTCCCCCTGACAAGTTTCGCATCGACCTCCAGGGATGTTGAAGGAGAAGCTTCCTGCGGTAAAACCGTTGGCCTCGGCCTCCGGGGTCTGGGCGAAGACTTCTCGAATCTGGTCGAACGCCTTGATGTAGGTCACGGGATTCGATCGTGGAGTCCGTCCGATCGGGCTCTGGTCGACCAGGACGACGTCGGAGAGCCACTTGGGGTTGAACTCGACGGCGCCGATCCCCGGTTCGGGAGTTCCGCCCGACATCGCCGCCTTGATCGCGGCATAGAGACAGTCGTGGACGAGGGTCGATTTGCCGGATCCGGAAACGCCGGTGACGGTCGTCATCAGGCCCAGGGGGATCGTCACATCGATGTTCTTCAGATTGTGCCGTGATGCCCCGAAGAGGCGAACGGATTGCTTCCCGGGCGCCTTCCTC
>CAZTTI010000409.1:0-3809 GCA_964615925.1 uncultured Solibacteraceae bacterium | reverse complement strand
CCGCAGTCACGGGAATCGTCCTTGCCCTGTCGGCATGCAGCGGCGACACCGTCGACACACCGTCGCGGACGACACCGCCGTCGGCAACCGTAAACGACATCAACCCTGTTTCGCGCGAAATGCTCGAAGATGGAGGGACGTTCACGTGGCCCATCAGCGGGATGCCATCAAATTTCAACTATTGGGAAATCGACGGGTCGAACTATGACGGGCACCTCGTCATTGCTGCCATGATGCCGACACCGTTTACGAGTACCGGTGATGGGACGCCGGTCTGGAACCCGAACGTGCTTGCGTCCGAGCCCGTCCTGACCACCGATCCCGAACAGGTCGTCACCTACCGGATTCATCCTGAAGCCGCGTGGTACGACGGCATCCCGATTACGTGGGAAGATTTTCACTGGCAGTGGCAGGCTTCCAGCGGCCGAAACCCGGATTACCGCGTCTCCTCTTCCACCGGATACGAGAATATCGCCAGCATCGAACGCGGCGCCGACGACAAGGAAGTGGTCGTCTCCTTCGAGACGCCTTTCGCCGACTGGCAGTCGATCTTCAATCCTTTTTATCCAGCCTCAACGAACAGGGATCCGAACATTTTCAACGAAGGATGGCGCCGCGATATCCTGACTTCGGCCGGCCCGTTCAGACTGGATAGTATCGACCGAGTGACGCAAACGATCACCCTGATCCGAAACGAACGGTGGTGGGGCCCGCCGGCTAAAATGGAACGGATCATATTCCGGACCATCAGCTTTGACGCGCAGATCGACGCCCTGGCCAACGGAGAAATCGACGGTATGGACATCGGCGCCGATGCTAACACCTACAGTCGTGCCACGCGGATTCCCGGCATCGAAATCCGGAGCGCCGGGGGGCCGAACTTTCGACACTTCACTCTCAACGGCAGCAGTCCTACGCTCGAGGACGTGCGCGTCCGGCGTGCTGTGGCAATGGGGATCAACCGTCCCGTCATCGTTGAGGCCCTGCTCGGGCCGCTCGGGATCGAGCCCGAACCGTTGAACAACCATATCTTCATGCGCAATCAATACGGCTACCGGGACAACTCCGGGGAGGTCGGTCAATATAACCCGGCTCGCGCCGCCGAGCTTCTCGACGAAGCCGGCTGGACTCTGAATGAGGAGGTGCGGGAAAAGGACGGCATTCCGCTCGAGATCTCCTTCGTCATTCCGTCCGGGATTCCGGGCGCCCGCCAGGAAGGCGAGCTCGTGCAGAACATGCTCGGGCAGATCGGCGTCGCGGTCGCGATCAATACGGTTCCAACGAACGACTTCTTCAGCCAGTACGTCACGCCGGGAGAGTTCGGCATCACTCCTTTTTCCTGGATGGGAACACCGTTTCCCGTGAGCTCCGTCGGCTCGGTCTACGCGATGCCGACCGAAGGTCCCGAGGGCGAGGAGATCATCCAGCAGAACTACGCGCGGATCGGCAGCCCGCAAATCGACCAACTACTCAACGAGGCGAGCCGGGAATTTGAGCGTGACCGCGCCATCGAACTCGCCAATCAGGCCGACGCCCTGATCTGGGACGAAGTGCATTCCCTCACGATGTATCAGCGCCCCGAGCTGATCGCGGTGCAGCCGGAATTGGCCAACTTCGGAGCGTTTGGTTTCGCCGAACCGTGGATCTACGAGGACATCGGCTGGATGATCGAATAGGAATCGCACGGGCAGCGGCGTTGACCATCAGCCACGAACTGGATTCTCAGCTCATGAGGCCGACCTTTCGGGCTACCAGCGCGAGCCCGTTCAGGGTGAGGTTTTCGTCGATATGTTGGATGAACCGGGATTCTCCTTCGACGAATCGCGCCATTCCTCCGGTGCCAATCACCGTCGTATCGGAACCCAGTTCTCCGATGAGCCTTTCGACCACACCATCCACCAGCGCGACATACCCCCAGAAGAAGCCGCTCTCGAGGCTGGCTCTGGTCGACTGGCCGATCAACTGGTGCGGTTTGCGGATGTCGATCTTCGGGAGCTTGGCAGCCCGCTCGATGAGCGCCGCCGCCGACACTTCGATTCCCGGAGCGATCAGCCCTCCCTGGTACTCGCCCATCCGCGTGATCACGTTGAACGTCGTCGCCGTCCCGAGGTCCACCACGACGGCCGGTGTGGAGTATTTCTCGAGGACGGCCACGGCATCGACGATCCGGTCGGCTCCGACGTCGGACGGTTCGTCGTAGAGGATCGGGATTCCGGCGTTTTCCGCCGTCACGAACACAGCGTCGGTCGAGAAGTAGCGCCGTGTCATCTCGGCAACCATCGGATCGAGAGGAGGGACCACCGATGCCACGATGACGGCGCCGACTCGCGAAACGTCAAGCTTCTCTAGCGAGAAGAGCGTCCGCAGCAGCACACCGTACTCATCCACGGTGCGCTGCCTCTCGGTCGAGAGACGCCAACTGTGAACCAGCTTGTCCGATTCATAGACGCCGAACACCGTGTTCGTGTTGCCGATGTCGATGGCCAACAACATGTCGTTCGCTCCCTATCCCATCACGCCCAGGCGATCACGTCGCCGCTGGACACCTCTTCGACCGATCCCTCCGAAGTCCGGATCCGGAGCGCCCCCAGCGGCGACAGTCCGTCGGTCACGCCCCGAATGTTCCGCACGCCGTCATGGACCTCGATCTCCCGCCCTCGGGTAAAACTCGACGCGCGCGACCAAGCGTCGGTCACGACCTCCGGCCCGCGGGCCTCGAAACGCGTGTAGAGGCGCTCGAACGTCGCCAGAAAGTCGAGGAGAACCTCGACACGGGAACACTTCCGGCCCGATTCGATCCCGAGCGACGTCGCGATTTCCCGGATCTCGGCCGGGAATCGGGCCTGGTTGACGTTGATGCCGATCCCGACCGTGACGTATTTCACGCGGTCCAGTTCGGCGTGCAGCTCACAGAGGATGCCGGAGATCTTCTTCCGGCCCACCAGGAGATCGTTCGGCCACTTGATATCGACGTCGAGCCCGGTGACACGTTCCACGGTCTCGTGCGCCGCGACGGCCGCGGCCAGCGTCATCAGGGGTGCCAGGTTGGACGGGATCCGGGGACACAGGACCAGGGTCAGGTAGAGACCCTCCCCCGGCGCGGACACCCAACGTCGGCCCAGACGCCCTTTCCCGGCGGTCTGCTCCTCGGCCAGAACCAGGGTTCCGTGTCGCAGCCGGTCCCCTTCGGAGAGGAGCCGCGACGCATAGAGGTTCGTCGAGTCGACTTCGTACAGGTGGTGAAACTCCCGCCCGAACTGCCCGGTGTGGCGGCGTTCGGTGAAGTGTTCGGGAAGGATGACGTCGGGAAGCCGCATCAGGCGGAATCCCGCAAAGGGTTCCCCCTGGATTTCGACACCGCGACGCCGCAACTTCTCGACGATCCGCATCAGGCTCGAGTGCGAACACCCCAGTTCCGACGCCAGCTTCTCGCCCGACACCGGGACCGTCATGTTCCGCGAAAGCGAGAGCAGGACGCGGTCCATGCGCCGGTCGAAGGCAGGGTCGAGCCGGCTTTCCGGTGTTGAAGAATCCGTGCCCATTCACGATCGCTCGATCTGAAGATGGATGTCCGCCGCCCGGACCGAATGGGTCAGCGCTCCGACGGAAATCCGGTCCACGCCGGTTTCGGCGTAGCGACGGACGTTTTCGAGCGTGATTCCCCCGGAGGCCTCGAGTGGAATGCGTCCCTGGACCAGGGCGACGGCGTCTCTCGTCGCCTCCACCGTGAAGTTGTCGAGCAGGATGATGTCCGGTGCGGAGCGGAGCGCCGACTCCAGTTCTGTGCGATCCCGCACCTCGACTTCGAT
>CAZTTI010000408.1:0-2547 GCA_964615925.1 uncultured Solibacteraceae bacterium | reverse complement strand
CGCGCCATTCGGAAGAACTCTCCGTTGTCGCGCCGGACACCTGTAAAACTCATCCGGCCTCCGAGAGGGACCTGGCTGGCCGCGGACGCGGCTTCAACGTCCGGCATCGCTCGAACCTCCTCGAGCATTCGGCCGATCAGTGCACGCTGACTCGCCGCGTCTGCGTACTGTCGAGGAAGCGACACGTTTGCCACGATCAAGTTGTCCGCTTCGAATCCCATCTCAACACCGATGAGTTCTGTAAAACTGGCCATCAGCAATCCCGCGCCGATCACCAGCGTCAGGGAAAATGCCGTCTGCGCTCCGGTAAGGACACTGTGAATTCGCCGTTGGTACGCGGTCTCCGTTGATCGGGGAGTCCCTTCGTTGAGTGTTTCATTGATATCCGGTCGTGAAGCACGAGCCGCTGGAGCGACACCAATGACGACTCCGGCCGCCAGCGCGACAGCGAGACTAAAGGCAAGAACAGACAGGTCGATGGGAACATCTGCCATCCGCGGAAGCACGGCGGGAACGCTCGCAAGCGTCACATCCCGAATCGCATAGACCACCAGAAATCCCAGAAAGCCGCCAGAGACTGTCAACACGATCGATTCGATGGCGAGTTGCCGCAGGAGTTGTCCGCGCGTTGCTCCTAACGCGCCTCGGACAGCGGTCTCTCGTCGACGTTCAAACACCTGCGACATCTGGAGGTTCACGACATTCAGAACGCCGATGATGAGGAACAGGAAGACCGCCCCGGTAAAGATGACGAGCGCCCTTTCCGATTCGGGACCAACAACACGGCTGGACAGTTCCCGAACGATGAGGCGGTTGTCGGTCACGAAGCCGGATGCAACGACGTCCATCTCCGCCTGAACCGACTCGATCGTTTCACCTGGACCCAGACGGCCCACGACAAGATGCGGTCTGCCGACCAAGGGAGTCGGCGGGTCCGCCGGAATCCATAGCGCGTCCGGCAGGATCCCCCTGAACGGATCCCGGAACGTCGATGGGAGGACGCCCACGATCGTCAGGGCGGGCTGGTCTTCCAATCGAACCGTGCGGCCGAGGACATCGGCTGCGCCTCCCCAACGCGTCTGCCAGTATGCGTAGCTAATCACCGCGGGTTTGGTGCCGTCCGGGAGCCGGTCCTCGCTTTCCAGAAACC
Source organism: uncultured Solibacteraceae bacterium (assembly GCA_964615925.1). Classification (GTDB taxonomy): domain Bacteria; phylum Acidobacteriota; class Terriglobia; order 20CM-2-55-15; family 20CM-2-55-15; genus JAJEDW01. Next base: position 1,397 of record CAZTTI010000408.1, on the reverse strand, counting down.
TTCCGATTTCCGGCCCGATGCCGAGAACCTGGAAGAAGCCTGGGGTGACGGACGCAAACGAAACGGTCTCCGGTGGGCCGTCTTCGTCGAGGCGGGCAGAGGCGTGCGCCACCCCTGCGAGGCCGTTCAGCGTGCGAGACTCAGCTCGAACGTTTTCCACCATCTCCGGACCGAAGAAATCGAGGTCGACCGCCTCGTCAGTCGCCGGCGACGTCTGGACGATGTTCACGAGCTCATCCGGGTTGGGGAATGGGAGAGGATTGAGCAGGATTCCCTTGACGAGGGAAAACGCTGCCGTGCTCGCTCCGATCGTCAACGCCAAAGTCGCGATCACCGTCGCAGCGAACAGGCGGCGGCGCGCAAGCTGACGGAAAGCCAGACGGATGTCGCGTCCGATCGACTCCATCCAAGCCACGATGTCGGCGTCGCGCGTCCGCTCGGTGAGAACGGAGCGATTCCCGAACTGACGTCGAGCCGCACGCCGAGCGTCCTCAGGCGTCATGCCTGATTCAACCAGCTCGTCGATCCGTTCCTGAAGATGGAAGGAAAGCTCCTTATCGATGTCGCGGTAGGTGCGCCTCCCGCGCAGAACGTTTCGAAACCGGTGAAGCCAAGGCATGATGGTTACCCGTACCGCAGGACCTGCTGAACCCCGCGGGTAAGACGGGACCAGCTCGATTCCTCTTCAGCGAGTTGTTTGCGTCCTCGACCGGTCATCGAGTAGAAGCGCGCCGTGCGGTTCTTCTCCGTAGTGCCCCACTCGGCACGAACCCATCCATCCTGCTCCATGCGGTGCAGCGCGGGGTAAAGGGATCCTTCTTCGACCCGCAGCAGATCCTTCGACACGTGCTGGATGTGGTTGGCGATGGCGTAGCCGTGCATCTGCTCGTGCCGGTCGAGCGTCTTCAGCACTAAGAGGGCCAGCGTGCCCTGCAAGATGTCATTCCTGGTCCGGGGCATCGGATATACCTACCTAGCTTGGTATATCCTCGTGCCAGAAGAATCTGCGTGTCAAGGAATTCTTGACAGGAATTCTTGAACGGTGATCCCCCGAGGAAGTCCGGTCAGTTCAGTGGAATGCGTTGTGGTTTGACGAACGGTCAGAAGTACCGGCGCAGGTCCATGTCTTCGTAGAGATGCGCCACGTGCTCGGTATACCCGTTGAACATGAGGGTCTCGCGCTGGAACAGCTCGCCGATCCGGCGCTCCCGCGCCTGCGTCCACCGCGGGTGCCGAACGTTGGGGTTCACGTTGGCGTAGAAGCCGTACTCCCGGGCATTCGTCTCCTGCCAACTGTTCAACGGTTCTTCTTCCTGGAAGCGGATTCGCACGATCGACTTGATCCCCTTGAACCCGTATTTCCACGGAACGACCAGCCGGATCGGCGCGCCGTTCTG
>CAZTTI010000407.1:0-2632 GCA_964615925.1 uncultured Solibacteraceae bacterium | reverse complement strand
GAAAGGTGGTGGCGTAGAAACGCGCCGCGTCATGCGCGTCCTTGTCGAACCAGAGGCAGATCGTGTTCTTTGACTTCATGTTCGTGTGCTCCTTGTCCTCGATCATGGCGAACGTGCGAGTTCAAATTGATCGCCACTCATCCTGCCCTTCTAAATCATATCGCTGGAATGGATCGACTCCGAGATCCCAGGCGTATGACGGGCCAATTTCCGAATGATCCCGATTTAGGCTCGACTAGAGATACACGCAGAACGCAGAAGGAATGAGCAGCGCCCCCGGAAGCAGAAATTCTTCATGCTGGCATCGCGGGGCCGGGCCGAGACCGAATGGACTCCGACGACTTGAAATGTACGGCGGCATGCGTACACTCGGCACGACGGAGGTCGTCAGATGAGCCCGGACCATGACAGCCCGAAAACGGCCCGGCTGGAAGCGCGCGCGACAGCGGCACAAAAGGCCTTGTTTCAGCGGGCCGCCACTCTGACAGGACGGTCGCTGACAGAATTCTTGATTAGCAGTGCCCAGGAAGTTGCCCTCCGCACGGTGCGCGAACACGAACTGATGACATTGAGTGAGCGCGACCGCAAGACGTTTGTCGGCGCCGTGCTCCAGGCTCCTGCGCCCGGTCGGCGTCTGCGTCAGGCAGCGGCGCGTTACCGCAAGGCGACGGGCGCGTGAATGGCCGGGAGCGACGGCGCGTGGACCGTTGAACCGCTTGCAAAGGCCCACGATCGGCAGGCGTTTTCATGCGGGAACGAAACACTCGATCGCTACCTCAGGAACCAGGCCGGCCAGGATGCCCGTCGAAACATCGCTGCGCCGTTTGTTCTTGTTGGGGGTGGCGGGACGCAAGTGCAGGGCTACTACACGCTTTCTGCTTTCGGTATCGAACTTCGCGCTCTGCCGCAAGAAACTGCGCGCCAGCTGCCGCGCTATCCGGTGGTTCCGGCGACCCTTCTCGGCCGCCTGGCCGTTGATCGCTCCCATGCTGGAGAGGGTCTCGGCGAGTATTTGCTGTTAGACGCACTCGCGCGCTCCCTGGAACAGGCAACGACGATCGCGTCGTACGCCGTCGTCGTCGATGCGATCGACGAAGCAGCCCGCCGTTTCTATCTGCATTTCGATTTCATTTCGTTTCCGGAGACCCGGAAGCGGCTCTTTCTTCCGATGTCGTCCATCGCGCAACTGTTCCGATAGAAAGGGCGCGTACTCGGCGGATCTTACGTATGGGCGCCGATCCTCTCCTTCGCGAGTGACAGGAACGCGTCCACGCTCTGCGCTCCCAGGTTTTCCCCCGACCTCAGGCGCACGGCCACGGCGCCGGCCTCGGCTTCCTTGTCCCCCACGACGAGCATGAACGGGACTTTCTGGAGCTGGGCCTTGCGGATCTTCGCGTTCATGCGTTCGGCCGAATCGTCCACCTCGACCCGGATCCCGGCCGCTCGAAGGCGCGCCTCGACGCCGCGGCTGTATTCGACATGCCGGTCGGCGATGGGAACGACCACGGCCTGGACCGGGGCGAGCCAGACGGGGAACGCCCCGCTGTGGTGTTCGATCAGAATGCCGAAGAAACGTTCCATGCTGCCCAGCAGGGCCCGGTGGAGCATGTAGGGCCGGTGAGGGGCCCCGTCTTCGCCGATATAACTCAGGTCGAACCGCTCCGGAAGGTTGAAATCGAACTGGACCGTGCTGAGCTGCCAGGGCCGTCCGATCGCGTCGGTCAGCACGATGTCGATCTTCGGGCCGTAGAACGCGCCGTCCCCGGCATTGACTTCATACGGCAGGCCGGACCGTTCGAGCGCGGCCTCGAGCGCGCTCTCCGCGGCGTCCCAGTTCTCGTCGAGTCCGACCCGTTTCTCCGGCCGTGTGCTCAGATAGAGCTTGAACTCGCTGAATCCGAAGGCGCGCAGGATATCGAGGCTGAAGTGGAGGACCTTGTCGATCTCGGCCGGCATCTGATCCGGGCGGCAGAACAGATGGGCGTCGTCCTGCGTGAACCCGCGCACACGGGTCAGACCATGGAGGACGCCGCTTCGCTCGTACCGGTAAACCGTCCCCCATTCGGCCAGCCGAATCGGCAGATCGCGGTAGGACCGCACGCCGCTCTTGTAGATGTTCACGTGGAAGGGACAGTTCATCGGCTTCAGGTAGAACTCCTGCTCGTCGATCTTGACCGGTGCGTACATCCCGTCCGCATAGAAGCCCAGGTGGCCGCTGGTCTCCCAGAGCGTCGCTCTCCCGATGTGGGGGGTATAGACGAAGCTGTATCCCCCTTCCAGATGCCGCTGCTTGCAGTACTCTTCGACAAGGTGACGCACGAGACCGCCCTTGGGGTGCCAAAGGACCAGCCCGCCGCCAATCGTGTCCGGGTGAATGCTGAACAGATCGAGTTCGGTGCCGAGACGGCGATGGTCGCGCTTCTTCGCTTCTTCGAGACGGACGAAGTACTCCTTCAACCGTTTCTTGTCTTCGAACGCGACACCGTAAACGCGCTGCATCTGGGCCCGGGACTGATCCCCCCGCCAGTAGGCGCCTGAAACGCGCGTCAACTTTAACCAGTCAGGACGGAACTTTCCGGTATCGGAAAAAAGCGGCCCCCGGCAGACCTCCACTAACTCCCCCGACTTGAAT
>CAZTTI010000406.1:0-3624 GCA_964615925.1 uncultured Solibacteraceae bacterium | reverse complement strand
GACTGCCGGGTGGGAACGCTTCATGATGTGGGAACACGTATCGGTATCGAGCATGTAGCGATACATGTCAGGGCTGACGCTCCTGAACGGGGAGGTCCTCCACGCCGGTCAAGAAATCATCCGACGCCACGGGCCCCCTTTCGAGATAGTCCTGCCAATCCTTCGGACGCGGGGAAAGGATGACGTCCTCTCCGTCCTTGCGGATGAAGACTTCGTCGGTGTCGAACATTGATTCGGTGGCCCGTAGTGGTTACAATGACCACATTGGAGGCGGAGTGAAAAAGACGGCCGTTGGATCAAGAGAGCTCAAGACACGCCTCGGTACCTACCTCCGAAAGGTCCGGCAAGGCCAGACCTTGGTGATTACGGAAAGGGGGAGGCCCGTTGCTGAATTGCGGCCGATTTCTTTCGAGGGATCGGGAGAAAAGGAGCGGATGGAGGAACTCGTCGTTCTCGGGCTCGTGACCCGCCAATCCGACGAAGCGCTGCGAACCGTAAGGCCGGCTCGTCTCGGTGACATAGCGCTTGCCCCCGCGATTCTCGAGGGCCGGGAAGACCGGTTCTGATCCGCTACTTCGATGCCAGCGCCCTGGCAAAGCGTTATGTCCAGGAGCCCGGCAGCTACGTGGTGAAGCGGCTGATTTCCAGTGAGATATCCGCTACGAGCCGGCTCACGGCCTCCGAAATCGCATCGGCTCTTGCGCGACGCACTCGGGAAGGCGTGCTCAAGACGTCCGAACGTGATCGACTGATGAAGGTCATGGCGCGCGACATGTTGTCCCTGTACGTTGTCGAAATCTCCGCCGACGTGAGCGAGTTGGCGTGCGACCTCCTCATGAACCACAAACTTCGCTCCGCTGATGCGTTGCACCTGGCGTCGTCCCTCTTGATCCGCAACCGGGCCGAAGTCGACTGCCAGTTCATCGCATTCGATGCCAACCTCAACGGAGCGGCAGAGCTGGAAGGCCTCGAAGTTCCGAACCTCGACTGACGGCCCCTCGAAAACCCCTTGAGCCCCGGCGCAGGGCCCCTTTATGATAGCGGTCTTGCTCTCCGGAAGGTCCAGAACGATCCGCCGGCAGGCAACTTCTAATTGCAAGAAACCATTGTAGTTGCGCGTTCGCCGAGGCCTCTTCGCCGAACGGGTGAGGTTCCGGCTTGAAACATAAAGTCATCTACAACATCCAGCGCGCGGACGCCGCGGCGGTCCGGAAGCTCGGGGAATACGGCGTCGCCACCGTCCACGAAGCTCAGGGCCGCATCGGCCTGATGTCTCCGTACATGCGGCCCATCTATCCGACGGCGCGCGTGGCGGGAACGGCCGTGACGGTCTTCGCGCATCCGGGCGACAACATGATGATCCACGCGGCGCTGGACACGGTGAAGCCCGGGGACGTCCTGGTCGTGGCCGTCAGCGCCGACTCCACCGACGGCTTTTTCGGGGACCTGCTGGCCGCCTCCTGCCAGACCCACGGCGTTCAGGGCTTGATCATCGACGGCGGCGTGCGCGACACGATGGACCTCACCGAGATGCAGTTCCCAGTGTGGGCCCGCGCGATTCATGCCAAGGGCACGGTGAAAGAAACCCCCGGATCGGTGAACATCGACGTCGTCTGTGCCGGAGCCCTCGTCCGGCCCGGGGACGCCATGATCGCCGACAACGATGGTGTGTGCGTCGTCCGCAGGGAGATCGTTTCCGAAGTCGTCGATCTTTCCGAGGCCCGCGTCCAGAAAGAAGAGAAGAAGCGTGTCCGGCTGAAGGCCGGCGAGCTCGGCCTGAACATGGACGGGCTCCGCGAGAAGCTCGAAAAGCTCGGCGTCGAATTCGAAAAGTAGTTTCGGCAGTTTTCTGCCAAGGAGTTGAGATGGGAAAGATCGTCGCCGCGATGGCTTCGGCCCACGCCCCGCAGTTGTTGTCCCGCCCCCCCGACGAAGAGCCCGAACAGATGGACGCGTCGATCGCCGCCATGCGCCAGCTCGGAATGCTGCTCGACGAGACCAAGCCGGACGTCCTCTTCTTTCTCGGCAGCGATCATCTGGAGACGTTTTCGCAGACCTGTGTGCCGACGTTCTGCGTGATCGCGGGCGCGGAGGCCCAAGCCGAGTTCGCCGGGCGTGAATACACCTGGCCGATCCACCACGGCGTGGCCAATTACATCCTCGAAGGGCTGGTTCGGGCGGATTTCGACATCTCGTATTCGGAAGACGCCATGCTCGGCCACACGTTCGCCGTGCCGTTCGAATACCTCCTCGAGAAACGCAACATCCCCATCGTTCCGTTCCACACCAACGTCTACATGCCGCCGCTTCCGAGCCCCCGGCGGTGCGCGGCGCTGGGAGCGGCGATCGCGAAGCTCATGGAGCCACGACCCGAGAACTACGCCATCCTCGCCAGCGGCGGGATGTCGCACTACCCCGGGACGGACCGCTATCCCGAACCCGAATTCGATTTCGACTACTGGATGATCGGGCAGCTCGAGGACGGCAACATCGACGCCCTGCTCGACATGACGGTCGAACAGCTCGACGCAACCGGAAACACCGAGCTGCTCACCTGGTCGATCATGTTCGGCGCGATTGGCGCCCAGCACGGAAAGCTTCTCCAGTACACGCCGACCTGGCACCACGGGCACGCCTTCATGCAGTTCATTCCCGAGGTCGAGAAGAAGCGCACGGGCAATTGGCCTGCAACTTACAAATTCCCCGATGCCGGCTTCGAGTTCTACGTCCATCCGCCGGCCGAGGCGTTCCGTCTGAACAAGTTCCTCTACGAGATGCGGACCAGCCGGGCATCCCGCGCGAAGTTGATCGAGGATTTCGACCACACGACGTCGGAGTGGAAGCTGAACGACGCCGAGCGCGTCGCGGCCAAAGCCCTGATCGACGTGAAGAACGCGGGAACCGTCAGCGACTACTGCAAACCCCTCGTCGCGGAAGGCGTCCATCCGCTGCAGGCACTGATGACGCTCCATGTGATCTTCGCCGATCACCGGCGCCGGGCGGCGAAGAACTAGTGACCGATCCGTCCATCGGGTTCATCGGCTTCGGCGAGGCCGGATTCCATATCGGCCGCGGGCTCAAGGATGCCGGACTGCGGATAGTTGCGTTCGATGTGAATGCGACGACTCCGGGACTTCGTGATCGGATTCACTCCCATTCGGAAAAGAGCGGCGTCGCATTGGTCGACGGTCCCGAAGCTCTTCTGTCGCGGTCGGAGATCCTTTTCTCGGTCGTCACCGCCGACCATGCGCGCGCTGCCGCGCAGAGCGTTCGAGCGTTCCTGAGTCCATCGCACATCTACGTCGATCTGAACTCCGTCTCTCCGGAGGTGAAGCGTTCGGTCGCCGGGATCGTTTCCTCCGCGGACGCCCGCTTCGTCGAAGGAAGTATCATGGCCGCCATCAGCGTGGCCGGCCACCGCTCGCCGATCCTTGTGGCGGGCGAAACCGGCCCGGCATTGCGGGATCGCATGGCCCCGTTCGGAATGCAGATGGAGTTTCTCTCCGAGACGATTGGCGCCGCATCCGCGGTGAAGCTCTGCCGCAGCATCGTCGTCAAGGGCCTGGAGGCCGTGATGCTCGAATGCGCCCTCGCCGCGTGTCATTATGACGCCGGCGATCGCGT
>CAZTTI010000405.1:0-13485 GCA_964615925.1 uncultured Solibacteraceae bacterium | reverse complement strand
CTTTCGCTGGAATCTTTCGACGGCGATGTCCTCGATGAACCCGGAAAGTGGGAAGCCGTCGTCGGAAAGCTCCGGACCGGGACGATGCCTCCGCCGGAAAGACCGCGTCCGGACCGCTGGGTGACCGACGCGGTGGCCGGGTGGCTTGCCGAGGAGCTCGACGCGTACGCCGTCGGAACGCCGGGACGCAATGTGCTGCGCCGGCTGAACCGGACCGAATACCGGAACGCGATCCGCGACCTGCTCGGCCTCGACGTCGACGTGGAGACCCTGCTTCCTCCGGACGATTCCGCGTTCGGGTTCGACAATATCGCGGACCTCCAGGCGATCTCTCCCGTGTTGCTCGAGCGGTACCTCGCCGCCGCGGACCGCGTCAGCGCGCTGGCCGTCGGGGACCGGACGACGCCCCCGGGGTCGGCCACCTACCGCTCTCCCGGAGATCAGTCGCAGGACGTCCACCTTCCGGGGCTTCCCTTCGGCACGGTCGGCGGCCTCGCGGTCGGACACTACTTCCCGCTCGACGGCGAATACGAGTTCGAGGTCACGCTGCTCCGAACCAACCTCGATGACATCCGGGGGCTCGAGTTTCCGCACGAGTTGGAGATCGCGGTGGACGGCGAACGGATTCTGCTGGAAACCGTGGGCGGAGAGGCCGACGGGAATCGTCCCGGCGTGTCCATTCCCGAGCGCACCGCCTACACGCACGATAGACTCGTCGTCCGCGCGTGGATTCCGGCCGGGGCGCGCAACGTGACCGCCACGTTCCTCCGTCAGATCGCATCGGGCTCGAACCGGCTCCGGCCGTTCACCCGCAGCTCGGCCGGGACCTACGATTCCACCGGGCGGCCCCATGTCGAGACCGTGACCGTGACCGGGCCCTTCGATGCGACCGGTCCGGGCGACACCGCGAGCCGGAGGCGGATCTTTTCCTGCCGGCCGCTCGCGGCCGGCGATGAAACCTGCGCGCGCGAAATCGTCGGAACGCTGGCCGGCCGCGCGTGCCGGAGGCCGGTCACGGATTCGGACATGGACCGGCTGATGGGGTTCTATCGCGAAGGTTTCGAAAAAGGAACCTTTGAGACCGGGATCCAGCTCGCATTGCGCCGGATCCTGGCGAGTCCCTCTTTCGTCTTCCGGCTCGAAGCCGATGCTCCCGACTCGGTCGTGCCGGGCACGGCCTATCCGGTGACCGGCGTCGAACTGGCGACGCGGCTCGCGTTTTTCCTCTGGAGCACGATTCCCGACGACGCGCTCCTGGAACGGGCGAGGGCCGGGCGTCTCGGCGATCCCGAAGTGCTCGAGGGCGAAGTGGCCCGTCTGCTCGCCGATCCCCGTGCGGCGTCTCTCGCGGAGAACTTCGCCGGTCAGTGGCTGCACCTGAGAAACCTCCGCAACATCCGGCCAAACACCGATTTCTTCCCGGACTTCGACAATAACCTCCGGGAGGCATTCGAGCGCGAAGCCGAGCTGTTCTTCGAGTCGATCGTCCGCGAGGACCGGAGCGTGGTCGATCTCCTGGCCGCGGACTACACGTTCGTCAACGAACGCCTGGCCCGCCACTACGGGATCGACGGCGTTTACGGCAGCCGGTTCCGGCGGGTGACGCTCGGACCCGAACTCGATGCGCGCCGCGGATTGCTCGGAAAGGGTGGTGTGTTGCTCGCGACGTCCCACGCGGACCGCACGGCTCCGGTCCTGCGCGGCAAGTGGATCCTGGAAAACCTGCTCGGCGTTTCTCCGCCGCCTCCCCCGGCGAACGTTCCGCCGCTCGAGGCCGAAGGCGTGGCCGTCCCGCGGACGATGCGGGATCGCATGGAGGTCCATCGCGCGAGTCCGGCCTGCGCGAGTTGCCATCGGTTGCTCGACCCCTTGGGCTTCGCGCTGGAGAACTTCGATGCGGTTGGGGCCTGGCGGACCGAAGACGGGTTGGCGCCGGTCGATGCGTCGGGCACGCTGGCCGATGGACAACGGGTGGACGGCGTGGTCGATGTCCGCGAGGCGATCGTGTCCCGCGAAGACGTCTTCGTCCAGACATTGACCTCTAAGCTCCTGACGTTCGCTTTGGGACGCGGCCTCGAACCATCGGACATGCCGGTGGTCCGCGGGATCGTCCGGGAAGCGGCGCCGGACTATCGCTTCTCGGCCATCATTGAGGGTATCGTCGACAGTGTTCCGTTTCGGATGAGAACGAAATGAGGAGTTTTGGCATGTTCGTTTCAAAAAGAGCCATCCCACGGCGCGCCATCCTTCGCGGAATGGGAGCCGCCGTGGCCCTGCCGTTGCTCGATGCCATGGTCCCGGCGATGACGGCGCTGGCCCAGTCCCAGGCTCGCCCGCCGTTGCGGTTCGGCGCGGTGTACGTCCCCAACGGCGCGCCGATGGAACACTGGATGCCGCAGCCGGGCCCGGCGCTCGATCTCACGCGCATCTTGTCTCCGCTCGAAACCGTCAAGGAGCACGTCGTCGTTGTCGGGAACCTCTCGCGCGCCGGCGGCACGACCGTCACCGACCACGCGGTGAGCTCCGCCGGATGGCTGAGCGGCGCGATCGCCCGCCAGACCGAAGCCGAAGACATCCATGTCGGGATCACGATCGACCAGGTTTTCGCCAACGAACTGGGACAGGAGACCCGGTTCCCGTCCCTCGAGTTCGCGACCGAAGACTTCACCGGCTACATCGGCGGGTGTGTTCCCGGATACAGCTGCACCTACATGAACACGATCTCCTGGGCGTCGCCCACGGCTCCGTTGCCGATGGAGATCAATCCCCGGGTGGCGTTCGAACGAATGTTCGGCCGCGCCGGAAGTCCGGAAGAACGTTTCGAGCGCGCGCGCGAGGATGGGAGCATCCTCGATTCGGTGACGGCCGAGGCGCGCGAACTGGGACAGCGGGTCGGCCGGTCCGACCGCGCGCGCCTCGACGACTACCTGGAAAACGTCCGCGAGATCGAGCGGCGGATCCAGCGCGCGTCGTCCGCCGACACCTCGGAGGCCGCGATCCTGATGGACGCGCCGATCGGGATTCCCGGGACGTTCGAGGAACACATGGCCCTGATCTTCGACCTCCTGACCGTCGCCTGGGAGTCGGACCTGACCCGGGTGTTCACGTTCATGACGGGGCGGGAGGCCAGCCAGCGGACGTATTCCGTCCTCGGCATCCGGGAGACGCACCACGACATCTCGCACCACGGCGGACAGGACGAGAAGAAGAACCTCCACGCCGAGATCAACGCGCATTTCGTCCGCCAGTTCGCCCGTTTTGTCGAGCGCCTCCGGTCGATCCCCGAAGGCGACGGCTCGCTCCTCGATCATGCGTTGGTCGCCTACGGCGGCGGGATGAGCGACGGCCAGGCCCACAACTCCTATCCGCTTTCGATGGCCCTGGTCGGGAGCGCCGGCCGGCGGATCCGGGGGAACCGGTTCGTGGTGGCCGACGAGTGGACGCCCGTGGCCAACCTGTGGATGACGGTGGCCGATATGTTCGGCAGCCGGATCGAGAGCCTCGGTGAAAGCAACGGCCGCGTCGAACTGTAAGCGCGCGTTCACGGCCATCGTCGTGATCGCGGGCTGGACGACGCTCGCATCGGCGCAGCACGATCTGATTGGCGCGGTGCGGAGCGGCGAGAGCGAGCGCGTCGAAGCCCTGGTCGCTCAAGGCGCGAACGTGAACGCGTCGAGCGCCGACGGAACGACTCCTTTGCACTGGGCCGCCGGTCTCGACGACCGCGCCATCGCGCGCGTGCTGCTTGCCGCCGGGGCCATGCCCGACGCGGCGAATCGATACGGCATGACGCCGCTCCATCTCGCCGTGGAGAACGCTTCCTTGGATCTCGCCCGGTGGCTCCTCGACGCGGGTGCCGACCCCAATCACACGCTTCCGGAAGGCGAGACTGTCCTGATGACGGCGGCCCGGACCGGCGATCCGGAAGTCCTCGAGCTGCTTCTGGACCGTGGCGCCACCGTGGACGCTCGCGAATCCTGGCAGGGCGAAACCGCCCTCATGTGGGCGGCGGCTGGGGACCATGCCGATGCCGTTCGCGTCCTCGTCGAACACGGTGCCGACATCGATGCCCGTTCGACGCTCCACGAGTTCGAGCGGCGCCGGCAGGGGCAATCGGTACTTCCGTTGGGTGATTGGACGGCCTTGATGATCGCGGCCCGCGAAGATGCCCGAGGGGCAGGACGCACACTGCTGGATACGGGCGCCGATCCCGACATTGCCGATCCGGACGGCGCCACGGCGCTCGCGATCGCCGTCATCAACGGGAACTGGGAGTTCGGACGCCTGTTGTTGGAATCCGGCGCGGACCCGAACCTCGTTGATACGTCGGGCATGGGTCCGCTGTACGCCGCGGTCGACATGCACACCTTGGCCACCGGCCACGGTCGGCCGAACCCGCCCGCCGAAGTCCTGGCCCGGGCCCCCGGGATGGTCGAAGCCCTCCTCGCTCATGGGGCCGATCCCAATGCCCGGCTTTCCGGGACGATCATTCAGCGGCAACACACCGGCGGGGATGGTCTCCTCGGCGAAGGCGCGACGCCGCTCTTGCGCGCGGCCAAGTCGGGCGATTTCGAACTCGTCCGCATGTTGGCCGCGGCCGGCGGCGATCCGCTGGCGGTGATGCCGAACATGACGACGGCGCTGATGTTCGCCGCCGGGCTCGGCTGGCGGAACGGGAGCCCGGCCGCCCCGTCGTACGACCAGGGAACCGAAGAGGGCGCGATCCAAACGATCGATTTTCTCCTGGAGCACGGAGTGGAACTGAATGCGGCGAAGGAGAACGGCGATACCGCCCTGCACGTCGCTGTTTCCGGGCGCGGCTCCGAAGCCATCATGCGACATCTTCTGGAGCGGGGAGCGGACGCGTCGATCCAGAACGGGCGCCAGCAGACGCCGGGCGACATCGCGCGAAGTCGGACGAGTCCCCTCGCAGAGTGGTTCGGGGATGCGATCGAGGAGAACGATGAACGTTAAGGTTTTTGGAATGCTCGGAGTCGGGATGATGCTGGCCGTGCCGGCGGCATCGGGAGCCCACCACAGCTTTGCCGGCCAGTAGGGTTCGAGGGAGATCGAAGGCGAGCTGGTCGAGATCCGCTGGCGGAATCCCCACGCGTCGGTTGTCGTTCGGACCGTCGCGAACGGCGAGACCGTCGACTGGGAACTCGAAACGGCATCAACTGGCCGTGGTTCGATCAGCTCGGGATTCCGCAGAGCACCGAATCGGTCCTGACCGAACGCCTGACGCCGACCGAAAACGGCAGCCGGATGGACTATACGGTCACGGTGAACGATCCGATGAACTTCACCGCGACGGTAAACGCTCAACCGGTTTTTCCTGGACCTCGGAGAGTCGATCGTCCCGTACGAGTGTACGGAACGGAGTCAGGGGAGTGTTCCGCCCCTTTTTGAATCGTCCCTTTTGAATCCCTTCCCGTCCTTCAATTCCTTCGTTATCATCGCCACGAGGGTGTTCGACCCATCGCCACCACGAATTGGACACAGCTGCTTCTGAGGAGGTCGACGATGTCTCAAGCTCAGCCGCAGGGGGAAACTCCCGCATTCCGGATCGACGAACGTCTCAATTCCATCCTTCTGGAACCCAGCGAGCGGCCGCGGCTTGTGCCCGGGGAGGAACCGCTCGAACTTCCCGATCCGGTCTACCCCCAGCGCACGTACACCGACGGCAGCGATTTCGGCTACAACAAGGTGAACACCATCCGCGGCTTCAAGACGTGGGCCGTCCCGTACGCGAAGTCGCGCTGGTACTCCGATGAACTGCGTCCCATCATCGCGTACCTGTTCACCGAATATAAGTGCAACCTGGATTGCCACTATTGCTGGTCCTACGACAACCGGGTTCGCGGAATGACCGAAGACACCGCCCGCCGGTCGATCGACTGGCTGCACTCGATCGGCAATCGCGTCCTCGCCTTGATGGGAGGGGAGCCGCTGCTCCGTCCCGATTTCATCCACAAGGTTGTCTACTACGGAGCGAAAAAGGATTTCTTCGTCTACCTTCCGACCAACGGCCGGCTGATGAAGCCCGAAGTGACCGACAAGCTGGGCGATTCCGGGCTGGCCACGATCAACCTGGCCGTCGACGCCGTGGCCGAGAAGCCCGGCCTTCCGAAAGCCCTCGAGCCGATCCGGAGCTACTTCGAGTACATGGTCGAGAACCGGAAGAAGTACGGGTATACCGTCGTCTTCAACATCAACATCTGCCGGACCAACATGGACGACGTGAAACAGTTGACCGAGATCGCCCGCGACTGCGGCATCTACAGCGACTACCACATCGTCGAGTCGCCGATGCTCGAGCAGGACGATCACTTCAAGCACCTCGACGACAACTCCACCTACATCCGGCCGGAGGACTATTCGAAGGTGGACGATCTGCTGGACTGGCTGATGGAAAAGCACGATGAGGGATACATCATCGTGAACCCGAAAAAGCAGTTCGAAGAGATGAAGAACCTGATGCGGGGCAACGTCACGCCGTGGAAGTGCCGCGCGGGGCAGAACACCGTCATCATCCGCGAAGACGGCTCGCTCGCGCCGTGTTTCCCCATGTATTCGTCCAATTACGACTGGGGGACGGTGGGGACCGAGAAGTTCGACCGGAAACAGCTCGACGAGATGAAGGTCTCCTGCAACAAACACTGCCTGTCGACCTGCAACTACATCCTGTCCTACTGCTACGACACCAAACGCGTCCTGAAGTGGCTCGGCAGGCAGGCCGCGCGCGGGTTCAACGGAGTTTCCGGGAGTTTCGAGTAGGATTACGGAATGGCGCTCGAATCCGGAACGAAACTCGCCCATTACGAGATCACCGCTCCCATCGGCAAAGGCGGAATGGGCGAGGTCTATCGCGCCCGCGACACGAAGCTCGGCCGTGATGTGGCCATCAAGGTCCTGCCGTCCGAATTCGAACCTGCCCGGTGTGGCCGCCGACGAAGGCACCGAAGCCCCCCGGCCCCGCGTGAACGTCGTCGCGAACTGGTTCAGTGAGCTGCTCGAGCGCGCCCCCGTGCGCTAAGACGGAAACGGAGCCGCACAATACTTGCAGTAGTGCGCGTCGGAATCGTGGCCCGTCGCCGAACACTTCGGGCATGCGCGGGATCGGGTCTGGCGGGAGAGGTGGGTCAGCTCCGACGTCACGATCCCCGTCGGCACGGCGATCAGGCCGTACCCGATGATCATCAGTGCGGAGGCCAGCGTCTGGCCCAGAACGGTCTGCGGCGTGATGTCCCCATAACCCACCGTCGTCATCGTCACGATAGCCCAATAGACAGCGGTGGGGATATTGCTGAACCCGTTCGCCTCGCCTTCGATCAGGTACATCAGCGACCCAATGATGAGGACCATCGTCAACACGGTCGTGAGAAAGACCGTGATCTTGTACCGGCTGGCTTTCAGTGCCTCGACGAGGACCTCGGCCTCGCCGACATGTTGTCCCAGTTTCAGGACGCGGAAGACGCGCAAGAGGCGCATCGCCCGTATGACGAGCAGCGATTGCGCGCCGGGAACCAGGACGCTCACGTAGGTCGGGACGACGGCCAGGAGATCGACGATGCCGTAGAAGCTCAGGGCATACCGTCTCGCGCTGGAAACGGCGATCAGTCGTGTGACGTACTCCAAGGTGAACAGCACCGTGAAGAACCACTCCACCCCTCTCAAGAGCGGGCCGTACGCGACGCGAATGCTCTGGACGCTTTCCAGCATCACCACGAACACGCTCGCCAGGATGCACCACAAGAGGACGACGTCGAAGAGTTTCCCCTCCCACGTGTCGTGGCCAAAGATGATCTCGTAGAGCCGGGAACGGAACGCCGTCATGACGCCGGGTCGATCTGGATCCGGGCCTCGGACGATCGCAGGTGGAGATCGCGCTGCGGATAAGGTATCTCGATCCCGCGGCGGCCGAACTCCTTGAAAATCGCGAAATACAGACGGCTGCGCAGGACGTTGGGAGTCCGGACCTGGGTCTGGGTCCATACCCGGAGCTCGAAGTCGAGGGAACTGTCGCCGAACCCTTTGAACAGGACGTCCGGTTCGGGTCGTTCCAGAACATCCGGGTCCTCGATCGCGATGGCGATCAGTACGTCGCGGACTTCCTCAGGGTCGGCCTTGTAGGTGACGCCGACCGGCACGTCGAACCGGACCTGCCGGTCGGTTGCGGTCCAGTTGATGACCTGCCGCATGACGAATTCCGAATTCGGAACGATCACGGTGATGTTGGCATTCGTCCGGACCCAGGTGGCCCGGCTGCCGATCCGCACGACGTCGCCGTTGAGGTTGCCGACTTCCACCCGGTCGCCGACCTTGATCGGGCGTTCGACGAGCAGAATGATGCCCGAAAGAAAGTTGTTGGTCGCTTCCTGGAAGCCCAGACCGATGCCGATTCCGAGCGCTCCGCCGACGACGGCCAGGCTGCTGAGATTGATGCCGGCCGATTGCAGGCCGACGATCGTCCCGAAGACGATGACGGCATAACCAACGGCCTTCTCGATGGCGTAACGCTGCCCGTGCTCCAGGTTCGATCCCCGTGCGAGGATTTCCCTGGTGAACTGCCGGACGCGGCCCGCGATCAGGCCGAGCACCACCAGGAACACACCGGCCTTGATCAGAAACTCCAGCGAGAGGGAGAGGTCTCCGAGCTCGAGAATCGGTCGTTCCAGGAACTCCAGGACGACGAGGCCCGCGGGATTGGCCCGGATCGCCGTCTCGATCGCGGCCCACGCGAAGAAAACCGCGATGAGAACGGCGAACGTCACCACCACCAGTGTGCGCCCACGCTTCGCGGACTGCGGTGGAGTTGTGGGCATGTCCCGGACTCGGCTAGCGGCTGAGCCCGAGCTCGTGGCCCGGAAGCGCGAACGGGCGGGTGATCACGAAATGGTTGACGTTGTCCGGCACGTGTTCTCCTTCTCCTATTCCAGTCCGACGATCCGGGAGGTCGCGCACTCCCGCGCGACGGTCATGAAGTGGAGTACTTTTTCGTTCCCGACGACGTAGGGATTCGGGCTGGGGTCGCCCTCGGCAAGCAACGGGAGGTTGATCTTCGACCGGTCCCAGTCGGTGTGGTTCGAGAGGATCACGTCCGCTCCGGCTTCGTCGACAACCTCGCGGAACCGGTCCGCCGAAGCGATATAGGTCTCCACCGATTCGCGGTTGCTGTTGAGCCCGACGCCGCCCCAGAGCGCGGCGAGATGGCGTGTTCCGTTGTCGTACACGGGAAACAGGCTCGAGACTGTCCCCGGCGTGTGGCCCGGTGTGATGTAGAGCGTGACGGTCGTGTCGCCGAGCGTCAGTTGCTGGCCGTCGGTGGCTTCCATGTCGTGGTTCGGTTTCGTGCCGTTCGTCCGCGCGTCGATCACCTCCCAATCGGCCGGCGACATGATGACGCGTGTGCCGAACTCTTCCTGCAGGAACAACGCGCCGCCGTCGTGGTCCGGATGGGGATGGCTGACGACGGCGTATTCGATGTCCGAGGGATCGAGCCCCAGCGTGCGCAATCCGTCGGCGATCTCGGCTTCGACCGAATAGTCGAAGAGCGTATCGAACAGGATGATACCTTCCGACGTCGTCAGTGCCCACGCAGCGTATTCACTCTGCCCGACGAAATAAAGGTTGTCGAACACCTGGACCGGTTCGGCGTACCAGGTCTCCCGTGCCGGAGGACCGGCCGGGCCGCGTCCGCCTCCACCACCTCCTCCGCCACCTCGGGCGCCCCCGCGCCCACGCGCGCCCGCGGGCGGGGCTCCGGCCCCTCGTCCTCCTCCGAATCCGCCCGGACCGGGCCCGAAACATTGGAAATCGAGCAAGCCCTGGAAGTCGTCGCCGGCCGCGGCTCTCGCGAGCTCGACGTGGGCTTCGGCGGTGTCGCTCGTGTCTTGAGCGGCAATCGGGAATACGGCCATCAGCAAACCCAGTGCGATGTTCATCGTGACTCCGTGTATGGGTTGGACGAGAGTTCGGTGTCGTTCATCATATATATCTTAGCCGCCGGAAGGGACAAAGCGCCCGGCTTTGGAATCCACGCTGGGCCCCCGTCCCCCTCGTCCTTTTAGCGCAGTGCTAGAATGAAGCGTGTCCGTTCCCTACGCGCTCCGACAGCAGATCGTCGAGGGGCTCGCGACTGTGCCCGACATCGGGTTCGCAATCGTGTTCGGGTCGTTGGCTGCCGGTACCGCGCGCCGCGACAGCGATCTGGACGTGGCCGTCGATGCCCGCCGTCCTCTGAACCAGTCCGAAAGGACGCGGTTGATTCGGGAGCTCGCGGCCCACACGGGACGCCCCGTCGATCTGGTCGACCTTCGGAGGGCGGGCGGATCCGTGCTGCGGCAAATCGTCCGGAACGGAAAGCGCGTCCTGGGTACGGAGGAGCAGTCCGCCGAGCTTCTCAGTCGTTATCTCGTCGACGCAGCCGATTTCATGCCCTACCGTGAGCGCATCCTCCAAGAAAGGAAACGTGGATGGATCGGGGCTTGATTTCGGAAAAGCTGGAGTCCCTGCGCCGGTGCGTTCGTCGAGTGTCGGAAAAATGCCCACCGGATATGGAGACGCTCGAACGGGACGTCGACCTCCAGGACATCGTGACGCTCAATCTCTCTCGTGCCGTTCAGTTGTCGGTCGACATCGGCGCGCATCTGGTCGCCGACCTCGAAACGCCTCCTCCCGATACCATGGGTCAGACCTTCGATATTCTGGGCAGAGAGGGGATCATCTCTCCGGATCTCGCGGGCCGTCTCAAGAAGGCCGTCGGATTCCGCAACGTGGCGATCCACCGGTATGAAGCCATCGACTGGGGGATCGTGCACGGTATCGCTCGAAACCACATGGGCGACTTCTCGAACTTCGCCCGTGCGGTGACCGAGAGGATCGAATCCTGAAGAGGACGCGGATCCGAGCGCCCGGGGAACCGTGCCTGTTCGGCCGGAGGAGATCCTAGCCCGCCGTGTCACCGGCGGTTCGGAGACTTTCCGGCGTCCCAACGTCCCGCCATTCGTATTCGTCGGCCCCGAACCCGACGATCTTCGCGCCCCGTCCGGCGAGGGACAGATAGGCATCGATGATGGGGAAGGCTCCGGTCTCCTGAATCCTGGGAAGGAGCCGCGGCGAAACGACGTGGATTCCCGCGAAGGCTCTCAGGTCGAGGCCTTCGGGTGGAGGCTTTCCACTGTCGACCCGATAGCGCTCGCGGAGCTGCCCATCGCCGTCGAAGGCGAGATACCGGGACGTCGTGCGCCGTTGCACGGCGAGCGTCGCATCGGCTCCGCGCGCTTCATGGATCCGCAACATGCGATTCAAATCGATCGTCGTGATCACGTCGACGTTGTGCACGACGAAGGGTTCGTCCACCCGCGCCGGATCCTCGAGAAAGAACCACGCGGCCTGCTTCAAGCCGCCCCCGGTGTCGAGGAGCGTTTCCTCGCGGGAGATCTCGATGCGCATGTCAAAACGGCGGTGCCGGTCGAGGTAGTCGACGATCAGGTCGGCGAAGTGATGAATGTTGACGATCAGTTCGGTGACGCCCGACGCGCGCAGGCGATCGACGGCAATCTCGAGCAACGTCCGGCCTCCGATCTGGACCAGCGCTTTCGGCCGATTGTCGGTGAGTGGCCGGAGACGCGTGCCCCTCCCGGCGGCCAGGATCATCCCCTTCACGGTCGCCGCGTCCTCAACGGTCCATCCGCTCGAGTCCGAGATGCCGCAGTTGAACTTCGACGCCCGCGCGCCCTCGCAGATGCGCCGCCAACTGTTCGGCGAGATACACCGAGCGATGCTGGCCGCCCGTGCATCCGAACGCGACCATCAGATCGGAAAATCCGCGGCGCCGGTAGTTTGAAACGCTCGTGTCCACCAGCGATTCCGCGCTCGAGAGATATTCGGCCACCTCGGGCCGGCTCGAAAGGTAAGCGATCACGTCCGCGTCTTTCCCGGTGCGATCGACAAAAGCGGCTTCGCGTCCCGGGTTGGGCAGGCTGCGCGTGTCGAACACAAACCCGCCGCCATTGCCGGAGTTGTCCTCGAGCGTGTCGCGGTGGTAGGAGAAGCTGAAGACGCGGACCGTCAGCGTCGACGTTCGGTCCACGTTCGTATCGACCGGCCGCAGGCGATCGGAGGCCAGCATCCGCCGGAACGTCGCCGTCAGCTCGGGAAGGGACACCGGCATCTCCACGTTATCCAGAATCCACTCGATGTTGTTCAGCGCGAACGGGACCGACTGGAGGAACAGGGCCTTTTTCTGGTGAAAGCCGCGGTAGCCGTACGCGCCCATGGCCTGCATGATGCGGATGAGGACAAACGGGTAGAAGGTGCGCATGAACCGAAGGCGGTCGACATCGATGGAACCCGAGAGCGCGTCCAGATACTCTTCGAGCAGCTCCAGGCGAAGCGCGGGCGGCAGGTCGGCCTTCGCGTCGTAGAGAAGCGATGCGATGTCGTATTGAAGGGCACCCTGTCGTCCGCCCTGGTAGTCGAGAAACCAGGGCTCGCTGTCGCGCAGCATGATGTTCCGCGACTGGAAGTCCCGGTACAGGAAGTAGTCGCTCTCCGCTTCGAGAAGGCAAAGGGTCAGTCGCGCGAAATCGTCTTCCAGTGCCTGTTCGTCGAATTTCACTCCGCCGAGAGTCAGGAAGGAATACTTGAAGTAGTTCAGGTCCCAGGCGATCGACCGCTGGTCGAAGCGGTCGCGCGGATACGAGACCGAGAAATCCAGGTCCTTTGCGGCGTCGACCTGAAATCGCGGGAGAATCTGGACGACTTTTCGGTAGATATCGACGACGGCCGGAGCGATGGAGGCACCCTCACGATTCCACTGGAGGAACTGGTAGAGCGTCGTCTCGCCGAGGTCTTCTTCGAGATACACGTTCCGGTCCAGATCGGCGGCGTAGATCTCGGGCACGGGTAGTCCATGGCGCCGGAAGTGCCGGGAGAAGGCCAGAAACGCCTCGTTCTCGCGGCGGTCATCGTATTCGATGCCGATCGCGCTCGCGGAGTTGTTGGCCAGCCGGACGATAGTCCGCGAGGAGCCGCCGAGACCCTGAACGGGTTCCATCCGGGCGGCCGGGGCTTTGAAGTGTTCGAGAAAGAGGGCTTGGAGTTCGGTCATTTCCGGGAAAAGCGGACACCAGTGCCACCGCCCGCAGTTCGAACGATAGCATCAATGGAAAAGGGGACAGTGGGAAAAGGGGACAGTGAGCAATTTCTCGACTATTTGGTGTCGCCCGAGGCTGGTGATCACAACGGTAGCTCCGCGTTGCCTTCCGACTTCGGCCTGCGTCCCCTTTTCCGAGGAGCTACCGCGCGGCCGCAAAGGGCTTCGACATGGAAAATGAATTTCTGGGATCCACAGACCCTTCCGGCATCCGTCGCGGCGCGAACTGCATGAATCGTTCGTTCCACGTCGCCTTTCCGGAGCCACTCCGACCAGTTGGGTATCGTGTGGACCAAGGGAAGGCCGACATCCAGATAGCGATCGGC
>CAZTTI010000404.1:0-4893 GCA_964615925.1 uncultured Solibacteraceae bacterium | reverse complement strand
CGGCGACGAAGTGTCGCTCCTCGTGGCGAACCAGGAAACGACGTTCACCGTCGGCTCCATTCTCCGGGACGAAGGCGTGGCGCGGGCATTCGGCGGGCGGATCGTGTTCATGGACATCGCCGCGGCGCAGCTTGCCTTGATGCGATTCGGGGAGATCGACCGGATCGAGATCGTCCTCGACGATCCGGAACTCAGGGACTCCGTGATGGCGAGACTCCGACAAGACGTGTCGCCTCCAGTCATCGTCTATCGACCGGAGGACACCGAGGACGACGCGGCACGAATGACGCGGGCGTTCCGCTACAACCTGACCGCGTTGTCCTACATCGCGCTGGTCGTCGGCATGATCCTTGTCTACAACACCGTGAACATTGCCGTCGTGCGGCGGCGAGGCGAGGTCGGCGCCCTTCGGACCCTCGGAGCATCGCGCCGGACCATCGGAGGGCTCTTCATTGCCCAGGCCGCGTTCTTCGGCGTCCTCGGCGGCGCCCTCGGCGTGGGCACCGGAGAGCTCCTGGCGCGCGCTTCGGGGGCACTGGTTTCGCGGACGATTTCCATGATCTATACGGGAGTCCCCGGCTCGGGTACCGGCGCCGCGGCGAATCCCGTCCTCTACGCCCAGATGGTTGCGCTCGGCGTCGGCCTGGCGGCGATCTCCGGCATCGGGCCGGCGCTCGGCGCCGCGCGCGTATCCCCGATTGAAATGATGCGGGGAAGCGTGGGGAGCGCGTCGTCGATGGGAGGCTGGACGGCGGCAGGAGCGCTCGTGCTCGTTCCGGCCACATTGCTGAGCTTTGCGCCTCCGATTCTCGGATTTCCGTTTCTCGGATACACCGCCGGCGTGCTCTACATCCTGGCGTTTTCCCTGCTCACTCCCGCGATGGTCCGCGCGCTCGCCGAAAACGCCGCGCCGCTTCTGATCATGGTGTTCCCCGCGGAAGGCCGCCTCGCGCTGGAGACCATCCGTAGCCGCCTTCCGCGCGTCCTCGTGGCCATCGTTTCGCTTTCCATCGCAGTCGCGATGCTGGCGAGCGTCGCAATCATGGTGGCGAGTTTTCGGGACACCGTTGTCGTCTGGCTCGATCAAACGCTTCGCGGAGACCTCTATCTTCGTCCCGCGACGTCGGGCGCGGATGGGGGGAGGAACACCCTGTCTCCTGACGCGCTCGAGGCGCTCGAAGGCGTCGAGGGTATCGCCGCGGTCGACCGATTTCGCGGAGTCACGATCGACTATGGCGGATTTCCGGCGATCATGGCTTCCGGAGAATTCGAGGTCCTCTTCCGGCACAGCGGTTTGCGCTGGGTCGACGTGCCACAGGACCAGGCCGTGGAAATGGCGTCCCAGATCATCGATCATGGGCAGGTCGTCGTCTCAGAGCCTTTCGCAGTGCGGCACGGAATCGGCCGCAACGATACCCTCATGCTTCCGGCGCCGAACGGACTCGAGGCATTCGAGGTTGCGGCGGTGTTTTACGACTATTCCACGGAGGGTGGGCTCGTGGTCATGGACCGCACGCGGTGGATCGAGACGTTCGACGACACCGCGGTCAACAACGTCGCCGTGTATCTGGAGGACGGCGCCGACGCGGAATCGGTTCGGTCGGCCATCGCGGCCAGGCTGGGGAACGCGGACGCCAGAATCGCGACCAACGGAGAACTCCGGGAGCAGGTCTTCCAGGTCTTCGACCAGACCTTCGAGGTCACCTACGCCTTGGAGGTGATCGCCCTGGCCGTCGCCGTATTGGGTGTGGCGACGACGCTCGCGGCACTGACGCTGGAACGCCGGGCGGAAATCTCGATGTTGCGCTTTGTCGGGGCCTCGCGCCAGCAGGTCCGTTCCGTGATCGTGATGGAAGCCGCAATCGTCGGCGTCCTCGGCGCGCTGATCGGGCTCCTGCTGGGCGGCGTCCTTTCCATGCTCCTGGTCTACGTCATCAACTTCCAGTCGTTCGGGTGGACCATTCAGTTCGCCCTGCCCGGCGCGTTTCTCGTTCAGGCAACCGCCACCGTGATCGCCGCCACGCTGGCGGCGGGATTCTATCCGGCGACTCTGGCGCTCAAGACAAGGCCCATCGAAGGGATCCGGGCGGAATGAATTTCATCGTCTCGTTGTTGCTGGCGCTGGCCTCGTTTGGGGCGCAAGCCGGGGAAGTCGCGGCCCGGAACCCGGGCGGCCCCGAACTTATCGAACCTGGGTACCGGCTGGCACTTCCAGGCTACGTCTTCGAGTTCCCGCGCGACCATGGAGCGCACCCCGAGTTCCAGCTCGAGTGGTGGTACTACACCGGGACGCTCGATGGAGGCGGGAAGAGGTTTGGTTACGAACTGACCTTCTTCCGTACGGGCATGGATGTCGTCGCGTCGAACCCCTCGGCATGGAACGTCGACGAGTTGCATGTCGCTCATTTCGCTCTGAGCGAGCTGACCGACGGCCGCTTTCAGTTCTTCGAACGTGTCCACCGCTCGGGTCCGGGAATCGCATACGCGCGCCCCGGCGGCCTCGACGTCAAGAACGAAAGCTGGACGGCCCGGTTCGTGGATGGGGGCGAAGGGCCCCCGACGATGGCCCTCCGCGCATTCGCCGACGGGATTCTTCTGGAGCTGGAACTCGTGCCGCTGAAACCGCCCGTGATCCACGGAGCCGATGGCGTCAGCCAGAAAGCGGATGGGGCCGGCCGGGCGTCGCACTACTATTCCATGACCCGGCTCGACACGACGGGAACGCTCTCGATCGACGGCGTGTTGGCGACGGTTCGCGGCGAGAGCTGGATGGATCACGAGTTCGGAACGAATCAGCTCGCCCCCGAACAGGTCGGATGGGACTGGTTCAGTCTCCAACTCGACAATGGCGAAGAGGTCATGTTGTACCAGCTTCGTCGGGAGGGCGGCACGATCGATCCGAATTCGAGCGGAACCGCGGTCGATCGGGATGGCGGCGCGCTCCACCTCACCCGCGCCGAATTCGACGTGACCGCGCTTCGCGACTGGACCAGTGAGGCGAGCGGAGCAACGTATCGGATCGATTGGGATATCGAAATTCCGGGCCTCGACGCGCTCCTGAGGGTCCGGCCCAGCATCGATGGTCAGGAACTCGTCACGACGCGGTCAACCGGCATTGCCTATTGGGAGGGAGCCGTCGAGGTCGAAGGCACGTGGCGCGGTCAACCCGTTCGCGGACACGGATACGTCGAACTCACCGGATACCGCGCGGACTATCGACCGGATGTCTGAAACTCCCATCGTCCGCGTCGTCGCGGCCGTCATCCGGCGCGACGGCGAGTTTCTCATCACGCGCCGCTTCGCGGCCGCCCACCTCGGTGGGTCGTGGGAGTTCCCGGGCGGCAAGGTCGAAGAAGGGGAAGACCTGACCGCGGCCTTGACGCGCGAGATCGAAGAGGAAATCGGCGTCGACATCGAAGTGGGTGGCGAACTGCTCCGCGGCTCCCATGCCTATCCGGACCGCACGGTCCTCATTCACTTCTTCGAATGCCGCGTCCTCGCCGGAGAGCCGGTAGCCCGCGGTGTCGCGGCCTTCCGGTGGGTCCCGCTCGACGAGTTGTTCGAGGCGCAACTCCCGGAAGCGAACCGTGCGCTGTTGAACAAGCTACGCGCTCTTTACGGTTGAAGCAGGGGCCGGATGAGCCTCAGCGGTACCGGTGCCGCCCGCTTTTTCGTGCTCAGCCCGTGAACCCGGACCGGTCTATTGTCCTTCTTGCGCGTCAGGATTCGACGTCCCGGCAAACAACCGGGTGCCGTCCGGGAACGTGATGCTGCGCGCATTCCCGGCGGGCTCGTCGCTCCGCACCCCCCACCCCTCGATCACGAGTTCGGTCCCGTGAGCCAGGTCCTCCCGGCGCCACCCGCGACGGAGCAGGCTGTTCGCCGGGCCCGTTTCAAACGCCCAGTTGACGACTTCGCCATTTTCGCCGACAACGTCGACATAGATCCAGGCGTGGGGGTTCGACCACAACATCTCCGTCACCGTTCCGCGAACCTCGACCGGCTTATCCGGATCGAACTCCGCGCTGAACGCGTGGTGAGCGGCGATCGGCGGAGCACTCACCATCAGGGCGATTACGGCCAATCCAAGACGGGAACCGGCCAAAGCAGCAACTCTACTGAAAACAGGCATCATGGTTCCGGTACTCCTATTCCTTGTTCCGCGCGCCAAGCGTCGCGAACGTCCTTCAGATGTTCGAGGTCTTGGTTGTCCTCGTGGCAAGCAACTTCCAGGATCTCGTCGTCGCGTCGATTGAGGTCCATCTGGATGGTCCACGGAGCAGTATAGACGACGGGATCGGTCACGGTCGCGCGATACGTCACCGTGTCGCCGTCGACCGGGATGAATTCCTCAACGATGGTCTGCGCATAACTCACCACGTCCCCCCGTTCGTTGAGCCACGTCTTCCCGTTCATGTTCGTCGTTTCCACGACCAGCGTGTCCTCTTCCCAGCGCCCGATCGAGTCTCCCTGCCAGAGTCGAACCTCCTCGGAAATGTGCTCGCGATCCGGACCCAGTGGGATCTGCCGCCAGGACATCCGCTCGAAGAGCATGACGACGTAACCGGGCGTCTGGAGGATCTGGAACGGCGACGGCACATAAAGTGACCGCGGGACACCGGCGGCCACGAAACAATGCGCCGTCGGATCGTCGTAGCCACGGTGCGGAAGGCCGCGGTCCCGCATCTCCGCTCGCGCCCAGTCCCGGTAGGGAAGGATGCCGTTCGGGGGATCCACGACGACGCCTCGAGTCCCCGGCATCAGGAACTCGCTGGCGTGTTGTTCCAATCCGTAGTTGGCGCCACCGGCATTCGCCTGGTAGAGGCCTGAAATGTCGGGCGTCCCGTCCGTCAGACGCCGGACAGGTGGAGGCGGCACGGCGTCGGCGTCGGC
>CAZTTI010000403.1:0-9283 GCA_964615925.1 uncultured Solibacteraceae bacterium | reverse complement strand
GGGTCGGGTCTACGCCTTACCTTTCCTTTCCATCGATGATGGCCAGAATGTCCTCGAGCCCCTCGCGAACCTTGGCCAGCGCTTCGTCCGGCGTATCCGCTGCGTCGGGATCGCCTTGGTCCGCCCGCCCGGAAAGCCGCTTGCGGGCGCCGGCGATGGTGAACTTCTTGTCGTAGAGCAGTTCGCGGATGCGCATCACCACCTCCACGTCCTTCCTGCGGTAGAGTCGGTGGCCGGATTCGGTCTTCTTGGGGGTCAGGGTCGGGAACTCGGTTTCCCAGAAACGGAGGACGTAGGGTTCGACGCCAGCCAGTTCCGCCACCTCGCCGATCTTGAAATACAGCTTGTCGGGAATCTCAGCCACTGGGCTTCCTCCGAGTGCGGGAACGGCCGCTTCCAGACCGTTTCGAGTCCTTCGCGCGCTGCTTGATTATAATCGGCGTCCCCTTGAACTCGAACCGGCGCCGGATCTGGTTGATGAGGTATCGCTCGAACGAGAAATGGAACTTCTTCGACGCGTTGGAAAATACGACGAACGTCGGCGGCGCCACCCGCACCTGGGCAATATAGCGGATCTTCACGTCCGACGGCAGGCCGCCACGATCGAAGCGGACCTCTTTCAGAAACTGGTTGAGCTCGCCGGTCGAAATCCGCCGGCCGCGTTCGTGCCAGATCTCGGCCGCAAGGGCATGGATCCGATCGACGCGTTGCCCCGTCTTCGCCGAGATGAAGAGGATGGGCGCGTATTCGAGGTACTTGAGCTTGTCCCGAATCCGGCGTTCGAAATCGGCCGTCACGGTGGGGCCCTTTTCGACGATGTCCCACTTGTTCACGACGATGATGACCGAGCGGCCGGCCTCGTGGGCGTAGCCTCCGATCGTCGCATCGGTAGCGGTCAGCGGCCCGGCGCCGTCGATGAGAAGCAGGGCGACGTCGCTCAACTCGAGGTGTTTTCGCGCCATCGCCACGCTGATCCGCTCCGCGGGAAGGTCGCCCTTCGCACGACGCCGGATCCCGGCGGTGTCGATGAAGCGGAAGCGGACGCCGTCTTTTTCGACGATGCTGTCGACGGCGTCGCGCGTCGTTCCCGCGACCGGCGACACCATCGACCGCTCCTCGCCGACCAGGCGGTTGAGCAAGGTCGATTTCCCCGCGTTCGGCCGGCCCACGATCGACACGCGGACTTCACGGGGCGCTTCGATCCGTTCGACCTTCGAAGCGATCTCGGAAACCGCGTCGTCGAGCAGCTCGGTGAAGCCCCGGCCGTGTTCGGCCGAAATCGGATAGACGTGGTCGAAGCCGAGGGTCATGAAGTCGGCGACGTCGGCGGCCTGCTTCTCGCTGTCGATTTTGTTGACCGCCAGGAACACGGGACGGCCTGAAGCCCGAACCAGTTGCGCCAGCGCCTCGTCCGCTCCGGTGAGGCCGGCGCGGCCGTCGACGACAAGGATCAGGAGGACGGCGGTCTCGATCGCCACGCGGGCCTGTTCGTAGATCTTCTGCGGGATCTCCGATTCTTCACCCGGGATGATACCGCCGGTGTCGACGACTTCGAAATCCACGCCACTCCACTCGAACTCACCGTAGATGCGGTCCCGCGTCACTCCCGGCTCGTCGGAAACGATCGACCGGCGCTGCCCGACGAGACGGTTGAAGACGGTGGACTTGCCGACGTTCGGGCGGCCGACGATGGCGACGAGGGGGATGACGGCGGATTCCCCCGCTAAGGTTGTTGCGGTCGTTTCAGGATGGACGGGGTCGGACACCAGGGAGGGAGAACAACGCGCGCGAACAACCCATCGCCACCCGCCATGGACGGAAGGATCGAGATCGTGTCGCCGGCCTTGACGGGCGTGGCCAGTTCGGCCTTGTCCTTGATGTTGTCTTCGTTGACGAAGACGTTGATGAAGCGCCGGACCTCGCCGTTCTCGTCGAAGATCCGGTCGCCCAGGCCGCTGTATTCGGACTCCAGTTTCCGGAACGCCTCCTCGACCGTCGCCGCCTCGACCTTGATCTCGCCCTGCCCCGAGGTGAGCGATCGAAGCGGGGTGGGTATCTTGACGTTCACGCTCATCGTCTGGCTCTCCTTAACTTGATGTCCATCATTTGATCGTCAGCGGCTCTTCGTCGAAGCGGTTCTCCTGCTCGTTCAACTCCCAGCTCCGGACCGACGCGACCGTCCCCTTCTGGACCGAGCCGATCATATAAGACCAGCCGGGCCACGCGTGATTCAAATCCGTCTGGGACGGGCGCGATGGGTGATCCGGGTGGGAGTGATAGATCCCGATGATTTCCCACGGACTCCCCTGCAGTTCTTTGTCTGCGGCCAGCATATCTTTCGGATCCAACTCGTACCGGTCGTTCGCCCGCTCCGTGTTCAGGTTCCCGCACCGCCGGGACGACGTCGCCACGCGCGACGAGGGGGAAAATGTGCCGACGATCAGCCCGCAGCATTCATGGGGATACGTCTCCTCCATGTGCTGCTGGATCTCATCGAGGACCGAACGCGGGATTTCGAGCATCGTCTGATGGGTTCCGGGACTGTCCCCGAACTCCCATCATAAATGGTTCGGGCGCGAGAGGCCAAGGGGCGGGGTCAGAACCCCTGACTCCGAGGCTCGTATCCGGTCACGAGCGTAACCGTCTTTTCGAGCCTGCGAAACACGCCCAGCCGGCCGAGCAATCCGTTCAAAACGCCACTGGTGATGCAGAAATGATCGTCGTGGAGTCCGCGGTGATGACGCCGGTGGGCTTCGGAAGAAATGAAGACCCGGCACCGCTGCCCCCATCGAACCCACCAGGGAGGCGACGCCATGTGGGCCCACTTGTGGATCTGGTTCCCGATCACGGTCCAGAAGTTGAGCGAGAACGCGGCAACGATCCATCCGGAGCCGATCAGACCGGGATACGCGAGAGAAAGCACGGACAGTCCGACCAACACCGGGACCATAGTCGCCGCATTGGCGCCGTTGGTCTCGACCCAGTCGTGCCGGGTGATGGCGTCCGGATCGACGTGATGCTCCCGAAAACTCCGGACGAAAACGGGACCGACCACGGGAATCCGTTCCGACCCCCAGGTATCGGCGAGCCAGTGAACGACGCCGGAGGCCAGATCCGCGACGACCCATCCGAACGCGACCATCGCACCGATTGGCATCCAGGCCATTTCCCCAACGTCATCCCAGGCGGATCCGAGGAGTATGGCCGAAAGCAATCCGTTGGTGAAAATCGCGCCCGTCTCGAAAATCCGGACACCGGACGTGTTTTGATGGTCCATCCTGGTTCCGCCTCGTGCGAACCGAACTCCAATAAAGTACGAGACTCGGGCATCAGTCGACACGATTTTTTTGGAGACGGCTTTCCAGACGGATACGGAACGGAACCCAGACAGGTTCCGCGTGTGAGCAAGTTCGGTCGAGCGACGGCGTCAGTTCGCGTCTACCGCTCCGCCCCTCAACGCACGAAAGATCGTAAACGCTTCTCCCTCCGGATCACCCACGATCTTCGTATGTGGGGTGAGCGCCAACCGGTAATTGCCGGTCGCCTGCGCATCGACGAACTCGAAGACGATCTCCTGTCCCAAGCCCTCGATATACCGGTAACGCCACTGCTCGAATGGATACACCATGACCTGAGCGCCCCCCTCACTGGGCGGGAGGTAATGAGCGCCTCCGTCGGGACGGCCCTCTTTCGAGTCGGGCTCACCGTGGATGATGTAGAGCGCACCACGATCCGTTCGCCATCCGGCGGTCCCTTCGAAACCGAAGTTTTCGTTGGCGTAGGCAATTCGCCGATAATGCTCGTCGCGGAATTCATTGGCCCCGGTCCCCGGCGTCGGATCGCGCCTCAGCCAGAACTGCTCGATGAAACGTTCGCGTTCCTCTTCGGCCCCTAACGACTCGAACGCTTCGCGCTCCTCGGCCGTGATGATGTACGGTACTTCCTGCTCCACCCAGATTCCTCCCGGGCTCGCCTCCCGGCGCAGCCAGAACTGCTCAATGAAACGCTCGCGCTCTTCGTCCGTCTCCAACGATTCGAAGGCCCTTCGTTCCTCGTCGGTGATACGAGCCTGCGCTTCCTGCTCCAGCCACTGAACCAAAGAAACTCCCTCAGCGATCGCCTCTCCCGTCCCGGCTACTGGAACTGCGGGCTCAACCGTCTCCGCCGGTTCCTGGCGGGACCTCTCTTCCGGTTCGGAAACCGGCGTTTCCGCCGCAAACGTGAACTCGGGTGTCGAAAGTCCCCAGATGAGGGGCGCAGCCACGACGACGATGGCCACTAGGCCGATGGCGACACTGGCGACCCTTCCCCGACTCCTGATCTTGTGATGTCTCATGATTCCCTCCACACGGGCTTTGAGATTCGAACTGGAGATTCCGGACACGCATTCGGCGGGCAGCCCGACCGACGCGCGGCAGATCTTCAGCAGTCCTTCGGCGTAAGCTTCGGCGGAGTGTCCGCTCCCGAGAGCGGCTTCGTCCGACGCGCGCTCGCGCTCGTTGACGAGTTGGCGTCCGATCCACCAGACGAACGGGTGGAACCAGAAGACGGCGGTGACGATCATGTGAAAGGCCGTCGTGAGGTTGTCGCGACGGCGCACGTGCGCGATCTCATGGGCAACGACGGCGTCGAGCTCGTCCGGCGTCAATCGCCCCTCGATGTCCTCGGGCAGGAGGAGAACAGGCCGGAGAAGGCCATAAACCCCAGGCGAGGACACGCTCGGAGAGACGCGAACGTCGGCGAGCCCCAACGCGCTCTTCGGAACAGCGACTGTCCGCCGCCCCGTGCGAAGGATCCGCCGGGTCTGGAGCCGAGTCCGAATCCAGATGGCCAGGACGGCAACGATCCCAGAAATCCACACGGCCGCGAGAACGGCCGGAAGCGTCGAGATTGTTGCCGACGTCATCGTCGGAACCGGGACAGGAATTGGCGGGATCGGACCCGGATCCGAGGTGACCGGGATCTCGATGACGGGTCGGCCCGACCAGTCGATCGATGCCCCCAGGATGACCAGGACGGAGAATGGAAGAAGAAACTTGACGGATGCAGCGAGCCAGACCAGGTGCCGCAGACGCGCCGGTTGACGGCGAAGGGCCGTCGCGAGCAGGGCCATGGCCACGACGAAGATGGTGGTCTCGAAGAGGTGATCCCGGACGGGAGGCAGGAACGCCAGAATCGACTCAATCATCACTCCCTCCCTTCTCCGCCTTCATCCGCCGGAGCGTTTTCTCCGCTTCCCTGACGTCTTCCAGCGACAGGTTGCCGGTCTCGATGAGGTGGGACATGACGGTCTCCGGACGTCCTTCGAAAAACCCGAGCAGATCGTCGAGGACGCGGCGCTCGGCTTCCTGCCTCGAGGCGACGGCGCTGAAGACGTGGGCGTTGCCGATCTTCTTCACGCGCTCGACGGCCCCTTTCGCCTCGAGCCGGTAGATCGTGGTCTGAATGGTTGTGTATGCCGGGCGCTTGCGCCCGGTGAAGGCTTCCTGGACTTCGCGGATCGAGAGATCGCCCCGGTCCCACAGGACGTTCATGATTCCGAGTTCGAGCCTGGACAAACGCGGCAAGGTCACGGCTTCCTCCTACGGCCGTTTCTTTTACTACTACACGTGATTGTTTTACAAGCGTTTTTTCAGACCGCCGGCCGGCGGTCTCCCCCTCCCCGTCCCTCTCCCGGATACACTGGACCGATGACGGAGCTGGTCGACTTCTTTTCCGAACAGGGTCTCCTCTCCCGGAAGATGGACGGGTACGAGGTCCGGCCCTCGCAGGTGAAGATGGCCGAGATCGTGGCACGGGCGCTCGCGAATCAGACGCATGCGATCGTGGAGGCCGGAACCGGGACCGGGAAGACGCTGGCCTACCTGGCCCCGGCCCTGATGCACGAGAAGCGGCTACTGGTTTCGACCGGGACCAAGGCCCTTCAGGACCAGATCTTCTACAAGGACATTCCCCTGCTCGAGTCGATCCTCGGCCGCCCGATCCGCGCCGCGTATCTGAAAGGACGGTCGAACTATCTCTGCAAGCTCAAGTTCCACCAGTTCCAGGAAGAAGGCCTGTTCACGCCGAACGAACTCGACGGGTTTCGCGAAATCGCCGAATGGGCGCGGTCCACCGAAACCGGAGACCGGGCCGAGCTGGACTCCGTCGCCGATGACGACGATCTGTGGTCGCGCCTCGACGCCCGGCGCGAGCGCTGCATCGGAGCCAAGTGCGAGGAGTTCGAGTCCTGCTTCCTGACCCTCATGCGCCAGAAGGCCCTCGAATCCGACATCGTCATCGTCAACCACCACCTGTTCTTCGCGGATCTCGCCATCCGCGAATCCGAGGTCGCGCAGATCCTTCCCGATTATTCAGCCGTGATCTTCGACGAGGCCCACGAGCTCGAAGACATCGCCACCGGCTATTTCGGGTTCCACGTCAGCAATTACCGGTTTCAGGAGCTGTTGTTCGACGCCCGCTCGATCGGCACCGGCGACAACCGGCTGCATGGACAGGACCTGCTCCAGTCGATGGCCGGAGTTTCCCGCGCTTCGGACCATTTCTTCGGCCGGATGATGCTTGCGAAAGAAGGACGGCACCCGATCCCGGAACTGGTCGGCATCGACGAACTGATCGAAGCGCTCGCCGACTTCCGGAAGACGTCGAAACACCAGATTGCCGACGAATCGGAGTGGACCAACATGGCGCGGCGGGCCGGAGAACTCGAGTCCGAATTGCGGGTCTTCAAGAACGGGAACCCCGACAACTACGTCTCCTGGCTCGACCGGCGCGGACGGGGCGTTTTCCTCGAAGCATGCCCGATCGACGTCGCGCCGCTGCTGGAGGAAAACCTCTTCGGACAGGTCGGGTCGTGCGTCTTGACCTCCGCGACGCTGACCGTCGGTGGGACGACCGAATACATGCAGCGTCGTCTGGGGCTCCGGGACGCAGAATCCGAGACGCTCTCGACGGAGTTCGACTTCAGCAAGCAGGCCGCCCTCTACGTCCCGCGCCACCTTCCCGATTACCGCCACCCGTCGTATGTGAAGCAAGCGGCCGAGGAGATCACGAAGATCCTCGATGTCTCGGAGGGGCGGGCCTTCGTCCTCTGTACGAGCTATCAGCAGATGCAGGCCTTCTACGGCGCTCTCGCAAACGAACTTCCCTACCCGACGCTGATTCAGGGCCGGACGAGCCGGAGCCGGCTGCTCGACGAGTTCCGTCGTCAGAAGAACGCGGTCCTGTTCGCCACGTCGAGCTTCTGGCAGGGGATCGACGTCCCCGGCGACCAGTTGAGCTGCGTCATCATCGACAAGCTGCCGTTCCAGGTCCCGTCCGATCCCCTCGTCCAGGCCCGGGTCCGCCAGATCGAGGAAGAGGGCGGAAACGCCTTCGCCGACTATCAGGTCCCGGCCGCGATCCTGCGTTTGAAACAGGGGTTCGGGCGTCTCATTCGTTCCCGGTCGGACCGCGGCATCCTGGCCATCCTCGACAGCCGCCTTGGGAACCGCGGTTACGGCAAGCTCTTCATGGCCAGCCTGCCGGACTATGCGATCGTGGACTCGGTCGACGGGTTACGGTCCTTTCTGGCCGCGGAGTCGAGCGAACAAGCCGCGGGGGCTGAAGCGTGAGGCCGGAGACGATCCAGGTCACCGAGATCTTTCACTCGATCCAGGGCGAAAGCTCCCGCGCCGGGCAACCCTGTGTGTTCGTCCGTCTCACCGGGTGCAGCCTACGATGCACCTATTGCGACACGCAATATTCATACTTCGGCGGCGAGGCGATGGCGATCGACGTCGTCGTCGCGCGCGTTGAGGAATTCCGAACACGCCTGGTCGAGGTCACCGGCGGCGAGCCGCTCGAACAGGAACCGGTATATCCCTTGATGAACCGTCTCCTGGCCGGCGGCTACACCGTCATGCTCGAAACCGGGGGCCACGTGTCGATCAGGGACGTTCCTCGCGACGTCGTCAAGATCATCGACGTCAAGACACCCCAGAGCGGCGAGCCGGAGACGTTCCTGATGGACAATCTCGACCTCGCGGCACCGCACGACGAGTTCAAGTTCGTCATCACTTCAGAAACGGACTACGAATGGTCGCGGGGATTCGTCCGGCAACATCTTGGGGACCGGCCGAACACCGTCCTCTTTTCGCCGGCCCACGGCGAGGTTTCCAACCGGGACCTCGCCGAGTGGATCCTGCGGGACAAGCTCCCGGTGAGGTTCCAGGTGCAGCTTCACAAATACATCTGGGAGCCCGACGCCAGGGGAGTGTAGTCACTCTATACTTGAAAACCGAGCGGGACATACTCGTTTTTCAAGTATAATGAAGCGTGCTCGATCGGGAACGTCACCGGGCGCGCGTCGCCAACCTCCTCCAAACCTTTCCCGTTGTCGCAATCCTGGGCGCCCGGCAGGTCGGCAAGACGACTTTGGCACGGGACCTGGCCGGCCAGCTCCCGCAGCAATTCACCCGGTTCGATCTGGAAGACCCGGATGACCTGGCCCGCCTGGCCGAACCGAAGCTCGCACTCGAGGGCCTGGACGGCACGATCATCATCGATGAGGTCCAACACCGTCCGGAGTTGTTCCCCGTGCTCCGCGTCCTGGTCGACGGCCCGGGCAGCCGCACCCGGTTCCTGGTGTTGGGCAGCGCGCGTCCCGACTTGCTGCGCCAGTCGTCGGAATCGCTGGCTGGCCGGATCGCCTACCATGAGCTGGACGGTTTCGCTCTCGATGAAGTGGGTACGGACAATGCCGATCGACTGTGGCTACGAGGCGGGTTTCCGCCGGCGTTCCTGGCGGAAACCGATCGCGAGTCGCTCGAGTGGCGTTCAGGCTTCGCGCGGACGTTTCTGGAGCGCGACCTGCCCGCTCTCGGCATCCCGATCGCCGGCGCATCGATGTACCGCTTCTGGCAGATGCTGGCCCACTACCATGGACAGGTGTGGAATGGCGCAGAACTGGGGCGCGCCTTCGGCGTGACGGCCACGACGATCCGTCGTTACCTCGACGATCTGGACGGGACGCTCGTCGTCCGGGTTCTGCCGCCGTGGTTCGCAAATATCCCAAAGCGCCAGGTCAAATCCCCCAAGGTCTATATCGCGGACACGGGCCTGCTTCATGCATTGTTGGGCATCCGCGACCGGCATGAGTTGGAGGGGCACCCCAAGGTCGGAGCATCCTGGGAGGGTTTCGTGATCAAGGAAATCGCGACACACCTGGGCGCGCGGCCCGAAGAACTCTTCTTCTGGGCAACGCATGCGGGCGCCGAGTTGGACCTGCTGGTGGTCCGCGGAC
>CAZTTI010000402.1:0-4469 GCA_964615925.1 uncultured Solibacteraceae bacterium | reverse complement strand
CGTAAGCGCGATGACGTTCTCTATCGTCGAGTAAGGATTTGTGCGCGAGGCCGAAATGCGGCGGCCGTCGATCCGGGCGGCGCCGGTGATGAGGGATTCGTTGTACGGCCGCCGGGATTCGATTTCCCGATCGGTCTCTTCGATGCTGAAGGGCATGGCCGCCCCGTTCGGGCAATTCCAGACGCCATGTGCCACGACGCGGATCGGATCGGTCGGCTCGGTCAGCCAGAGCGCAGTGCGACGACGGGCGAATCTCTGAAAAGTCATGCGAGCCAGAAAGCCTCCGGGACTGGCGCCCAGCGTCGCACCAACAACGTCGACGAAATCTGTCGCATGAAGGTATGCCCGTTCACCTTTGAACGCCAAGTCCAGGCTGATTGGCGATTCCAGTGTCATTGTCTTCATCTTCCTGCTTCTCGCGGATCCACACGGCCAAGATACGCTGCGGCCACGGCGATACAGTGAAAAAAGTGGGGTGAAAATCAGGCCGAAACGGGTTGGGAGATCGCTTCGCGGATTCGGTCGACGATGAAGTCGATCGTGTCGATTTCCAGCCTGGGATGAAGGGGAAGCGTGAGCTCGCGGCTCCCGTACCCCTCGGTTCGCGTGAGAGTGTAAGGTCGTTTCGCGCCACGGAACGCGGTCAACGTGTGGATCGGCGGGTAGTGGATGCTGGTCTGGATTCCTGTGCCGGAAAGGGCCGTTTCGACGCGCGCGCGCTGTTCGGGGGAGCTGAAGACAACGGGGAAAATGTGGTATGCGGATTTCCGGCCGGGGGGAAGGTGTGCCGAAGGCAGGCCGAGCGCGGGGCACATCTCCGAGAGGTTCTGCGCATAGTGTCGTGAGCGGACGGCGCGGGCCTTGTTGATCGCTTCGAGTTTCTTGATCTGCGCAATCCCTATCGCCGCCCGCATGTCGTCGAATCGGAAGTTGTATCCGATTTCGAGTACGTCGTAGTATGGCGGGCGGCCGCGTTCCCGGTCCCAACTGCCGGAGTTCATTCCGTGAGATCGGGCGAGCCGCAGTCGCTCGGCCAGGCCGGCGTCATCGGTCGTGATGACTCCTCCCTCTCCCGTCGTGACGTTCTTGTTCCCATAGAGGCTGAAACAAGCGGCAGTGCCGAGACTGCCCACCGGTCGCCCGCGATAGGCGGCGCCCGGTGCATGCGCCGCGTCCTCAACTATCTTGAGACCGTGCTTCTCGGCGATTGCACCAATGCTCTCCATGTTGCATGGAATACCCGCGTAGTGAACCGGGACGACGGCGCGGGTGCGTGGCGTGACGCGGCGTTCAATGTCCTCGGGGTCGATCGTCGGGTCCATCAGAGAAACGATGTCGGCGAAGACCGGCGTGGCGCCGCAGTGAACGATCGCTGCCGCGGTCGCCGCGAACGTCATCGAAGGACAGATGACCTCATCGCCCGGTCCGATGCCCAGCCCTTTGAAGGTGAGGAAAAGCGCCGCCGTTCCGTTCGACACGGCCACGGCGTGGGCCGTGCCCGCGAGGCGGGCAAATGCCTGCTCGAACGCCTCGGTGCGCGGTCCGGCGGTGATCCAGCCCGACACGATCGCATCGAGGACGGCGTCGCGTTCGGCCGCGTCAAACGGCAGCTCGGAAAGACGGCTTTTCCACTCGGGGTGCAACGAATCTCGCCTCCATCTCCGGGAAGTCCCGATTGGCACGTTCGTAGTCGGCCGGACGTCCGATGTCCATCCAGTAAGCATCGCTCTTGTATCCGGCGACGGTCTCATTCTCGCTGAGAAGGCGCCCAAGCAGGTCCGGGAAATCGAATCGCCTTCCGGCGGGAATGTAGTCCAGAGCGCGCGGGGAAAACATGTAGATTCCCATGCTGACCAGATAGTCGAGCTCGGGTTTTTCACGGAAGCCGACGATGCGATCGTCCCCATCGGACTCGATCACGCCGAACTCCACCGGGATGTGGCGCCGGGTCATCCCGATGGTGGCCGCCGCGTTCTTCGTGTGATGAAATCGGACCAGATCGCCGAAATCGAGATCGGTGAGCAGGTCGCCGTTGAGGACGAGGATGCTGGCTTCCGGACGCGCGAGGCGCGCCAGCGGTCCGGCGGTACCCAAAGGGTGGGATTCATACGCGTAACACAGATTGAGCCCAACCTCGGAACCGTCGCCGAAATAGGCCTGGATCAAACCCGCCAGATGCCCCACGGCGAGGGTGACGTTCCGGAAACCGTTGGACGCGAGTTGGCGCAGAAGAATCTCCAGGATCGGATATTCTCCAACCGGCATGAGGGGTTTGGGAAGCGTCGTCGTGTAGGGGGCCAGGCGGGTGCCCTTTCCCCCGGCGAGGACGACGACTTCGGTGGGTGTGTTCGTTCGGATCGTTCCCTTCTTCATCGCGTCAACTCCCGGGCATGGGTGTCAAGTTCTTGTCCGTGTCGTGCAGCCATCGTGACGGAGAGCGGGGGTTCCCGCCGTCTTCAGGAATTCCTGCACGGGTCTTGCCAAAGCGGCGGTCGGTGTCGCTTACGGGGATGTTGTGAAGGCCTGTTCCTCCGCCATCTGGGCCCGGCGCCTTTCGATGATGCGCCGGATCGCCGAGGTTTGCGTGCCTTCCGGGTGGAGCGTCTGTGCGATGCGAAGCTCGGCGAGGGCCTCGTCGACCCGGCCTTCGCTGGAAAGCGAAAGCGCGAGCCCGGTATGCGGCCCGACCTTTCGCGGACTCAACCAGACGGCGCGGTGAAAGTAGCGCTGGGCGTCGTCGAGGCGACTCCGGTCCCGGGTCTTGTGGTAGAGCTCGAGCGACACCTGGCCAGCCTCGTGAAAGATGCTGGAGTCGAAGGGGTTGATGGCGGCCGCAGTCTCCAGCGTGTCGCTGGCTTCGGCAACCTTCATCTGTTCGAGCTCCACGCGGGCGCGGTGCAGCAGTTCCGATGAGATGAACATTCCGCCGGACACGATGACGACGACCAGCGCGATCGACCCCGTGGCCCAGACGAGTGCGCCGGGCTTGGCGGGAGCGGTGCCGCCCTCGGACGGTTCCCAAAGGAGCATCGCCAGGAGGGCTGTGCCGACCGCGCCGACGCTTCCGAAATACACGTTGATGTCGATGAGGTTGTGCGCGCCCCAAACCAGGGCGGCCACCAGGAACAATCGCCGCTCCGGACTCGGATCCGTCCAGGTCGACGA
The DNA here is from genome assembly GCA_964615925.1 of uncultured Solibacteraceae bacterium. Classification (GTDB taxonomy): domain Bacteria; phylum Acidobacteriota; class Terriglobia; order 20CM-2-55-15; family 20CM-2-55-15; genus JAJEDW01. The sequence goes on along the minus strand of CAZTTI010000402.1, from coordinate 1,304 downwards.
CCGGCCCGCCAGCCACGCGACCGCGGCGGCTCCGAGAAACAGGCCGATAACGCCGAGCTCGCCCAGCAATTGAATCGGCGTGTTGTGGGCGAACTGGGTTTCGTTCGATCCGAGTTGCTGGTGCTGGAGATACAAGACGGCGTAGGTGTTCAGGCCCGATCCGAGCGGGTGGGACACCCACATTTCCCATGCCGAGAGCCAGTTCTCCAGGCGCAGGCGAACGGGGTTGTGCGATGCCGTTCGCATCAGATAGATCGTGATCCCCGCGCCCATGGCCGGGATGGCGAAGAGCGCCGCCTTGCCGAGGAACGCCCATCCGGCGCGCATGCCGTCCCGCGTGGCCCACCAGGCCAGCGCCAGGGCGAAAAAGCCGAACGCCACGCCGATGGATTGGGTCATGAGCGTCACCGCGGCGACGGCGGCGGCGTTCAGGGCCAGGGCGCCGTTCCTCCACCGGCGTCCGGGCCTCCAAAGCAGGGCGTGCAGGGGCAGGGTGAGGATCGTGAATCCCCACAGCGTGCCCGGGAGCGCGAAGGTGGAGAAGATGCGGCCGCTCGCCACACGGCCGAGGATGGGTATCCGGACGGCCTCTTCGGCCCCGGAGTAGAAGACGAAGTTGTAGAGTTGCTCGAAGCCGAAGAAGTATTGGTACAGGCCGTATCCTGCGACGACGGTTCCCCCGAGAACGAGCGTGGAGGCCGTTGCCGTCCGGAGGTCTTTCCGGGCGAAATAGAGCGCTCCGAACAGACAGTAATACGACCAGGCCAGGGTGAGGAATTCGGTTGAGCGGTAGACGTCCTCGGAGACCCAGACCGAATGGGCGAGGAGCAGGAGCATGCCTCCCAATCCGCCGGCCAGATAGCGGGACGAGACGCCCGGGCCCAGCGCGGTCACGAGGAACGCGAACGTCGATCCCACGACGAGGAGCATCCGTCCGGTCCCATACGCCTCGGGAGGCTGGACGATCACGGCGAACAGCGTCGCGATCGCCAACCAGGCGGAGAACCTTTCGGGGTGCTTCACGGGGCCTCCGCGGCTTCCGGCGCGGCCGCCGGACGGCCGAGGAGCATGCGTTCGTAATCGGTGAGGTTGGACTCTCCCGCGAATCGGGACGCGATAGCGGCGGCTTCCGACCGGAGCCGGCCCGCTTCGGCGGCATTCCCGCCGGCCTCCCGCCACTCGGCCAGCCGGAGATAGCCGGGAATGAAGTGCGGTTCGATCCGGATCGCGTGTTCGAGTTCCCGCACGGCGCCGTCGCGCCGGCCGGACTGGTACAGCGATTCGGCGAGGTTCTTGCGGACCAT
>CAZTTI010000401.1:0-8386 GCA_964615925.1 uncultured Solibacteraceae bacterium | reverse complement strand
GCGGGACGTAGGTGTCCGGCAGCGGCAGCCCGTTCCGCGAGAACCATTCGTGGCACCGGAGAACGATGGACCGCACCTCCTCGCGGGGCCGCGAAAGGTGTTCGGCCTGGTTGGCCGAAATCACCGCCCCGTGGACAACGTGAAAGAATCCATTGGGCGGCGGCGCTTCGTGCGTCCATCCATGCCCCGCCATCGGAAATCCCGCGTCCGCCTTGGCCCGGAGCCAGTCGATCCGCGCCTCGTCCCATGGCTTTCCGGGAACGATCAGCAGCGTTGGCCGCAGAACGCCGGCGCGTTCGACGCGTTCGACGAGCCGGTCCACGCGATCGAGCGTCTCCGGCATCACGTCGTGAATCGAGAGCAGGCCGCGCGCCCGATAACGCTCCTTCATGAAGCCGCTCCCGACGCCGCCCGGGTAAGGGTTTCGACCCATCCCGCAATCGTCTGTTCGTGGAGCCGGACGGCGGCCGCCCGCCCCCGAGCGGCCACGTCGCGTCTCTCCTCCGGGTCGAGGGATCGCACGCGGAGCACGGATTCGACGAGGGTCTCGCCCTCGTGCATCCGGAACAACCCCTTGGACAGCTCCGTCCACTCGGTGATCCCACATCCGGAGGAAACCAGCACCGGACGCTGCCGGATCAATCCCTCGAAAGCCGCGGTCCCGAAGGTTTCGCGCACCGACGGCAGGACCAGCAGATCCGTCCGGTCCAGGATGCTCAACACGCGGGAGCGCTCGACCCAACCATAAAGATCGATGTTGCCGCATTCCTCCCGGCAACGCTCAACGTCCGCGCGGAGAGGGCCGTCGCCGACGACCAGGACGCGCAGCTCAGGCATCGCGCGCGCAAGGTCGAGCACTTGCTCGACGCGTTTCTCGGGAGCGAGCCGTCCGACATACGTGACGACGCCGAGCTTGTCCGGAATCGGCTCGGGTGGAGCTTTAAGGAACTCGGCCGCGACCGGTGTTCCGATCAGGGGGGCGTTCTGCACGCCGCGTCTCCGGACCGATTGCTGGAGGAGCGTGTTGTAGACGAGAACGGTGGTGGCCCTCCGGAACATCACGGCGTCGACGGTAAGCGCCAACCGCCGCATGACGGCCGCGAACCAGCGGTGGCGCGCCCAGTAGAGATCGGGCAACCGGGAGAACTCGGTATGGTAGCCGACGACGAACGCCGCGCCGGTCCGCCACGCCGCGATCATTCCGACAACGCCGTAGAGCCAGGGCGTGGGCGCAACGATGACATGGGCGTTCGACCGGATCGCCTCCTTCCACAAGCGACCCGGCCGGGGCACGAACAACACCTGGGTCCGGTCGCCCGGCATCGGGAATCGCCAGCCCGCCCGAGCGGATTCCTCGCCTTGCCCCGGAGGACAGATCAATTCGATCGCCTCCACGGCGTCGCTGCGCTCGGTCAGGTGTTCGACCAGGTCGTCGTAGTAGGTTCCGACCCCGTTGCGTCCCCGCGCGGCATCCGACATCACCGCGATCCGGAGAGCTGGGCTCCGCGCATCCTCCACGCGGGTCACGGCCGCACTCCGGCCTCGGCGGCGAGCAACTCGACCAGTTCCCCGAATCGCGCCCGGATCCCTTCCCGGGTCAACCCGAAATCGGCGAGCGAATATTCATGTCGACTCCGGAACTTCCGCCCGCTCTCGGTCGAGACGGCCAGTGAGTCCAGGAACCCATCATCGGGAGTCCATCCGAAACGCGCGTAAACGCCGGTCACGGTCCGCCGGACATCGTTCTTCAGATTCGGGAGCGGGACGAACGCTTGACGATCGGACGCGATCCCGCCCAGCGTCTCGATCGAATGGCGCGCGAAGTGTTCCAGCATGCCGACGAACCGTCCCGTATGTCCGGAATCGCGCATGTCCCATCCGAAGTACTCCGCTCCCGACTGCATGGAGTTGAGAAGCGATGGGACCGATTCCTCCGGGTCGCGAAGACAACAGATGAACCGGGCGTCGGGGAAAGCCGTGGCGAGAGAACCGAGCATCGGCGTAAACGACGGGTTCTTGCTGAGCAATCGCCTTTCCCCTCCCTCGACGTAGAGATGGCGCTGAACACAGGAGCGGAAGAAGCCCAGGACCGCATTCCGATCGCGAGATGGAAGGTCGTCGAATCGCGTCAACTCCCAGATCCTGGGGTGATGGGGAAACGGCAGAACGAGGAGAAAACACGCGAAGACGGGGAGCAGGAACAGATAGTCTTCTTCCGGATTGTCGAGCCGCACCGGGTGAACCGAATCCATCCATCGGAACGCGATGCCTTCCAGCCATCGGATCAATCGGCCGAACGGCCGGCCGATCAGCCCGTCCGCGCGGATCAACGCCCCGACGATTTTGCGTTCGGTAACCGAAGGTGCCAGGACGACTTCCCAGAGCCGGAGCGTGGTGAAACGCTCGTCGTCCTCGGAGAGGACCTGTTGCAGGAAGGAGGTTCCGGTCCGCGGCATCCCGACGATGAATACCGGTTCGCGGATGTCGACGTCGCGATACCCGCGAAACAGGACTTCGTCGAGCAGGAAGCCGACCCAATGCACGGCCTGGAGCGGGAGGAAACCCACGAGAAACACCAACGTGGACAGCCCGGCACGCAGCCCGTTTCCATGAAGGTCGGGAAGGACCCGAAGGACCGATCGGACGAAACGGCCAAAAAGCCGCCCGTACTCCACACGTGGAGTTGAAGTTGACACGTCAGTCGAATCCCGCCGGCCGACTCTCCGATGGTCTATCGAGCCAGCTTCGCCAGGACGTGTTCCTCCACCCAGCGGGCATCCCACCATTCGATCGGATTGACCGGGACACCGTGAAGAAACAGTCCGAAGTGCAGGTGATCTCCGCCGGCCAGTCCTGTCTCACCGCTTCGCCCGAGCGTTTCGCCCTTCTCGACCATCTGCCCCTCCTCGACGTCGATCGAGCTGAGGTGGCCGTAGAGCGAAACGAGTCCCATGCCATGATCAACGAGAACGGTGTTCCCGTAAATTCCGAAATACTCGGCAAGAAGGACACGGCCGCTGTTGGTCGCTTCGATCGGATACCGTTCGACGACGGAAAGGTCGAACCCCACGTGATCCTGTTGATCGACGACTTCGCCGTTGTACAGATAGGTTCGCCGGTCGGCGAACTGGGACTCCACCTGCGAATTGCTGAGCTGAACGAATCCCCCGTCCCAAAGAAACTCGCCCGCCGACCCGCGAGAGAGTTCCGTCAGGCGTTCGTGGTTGAGGCGCCGCAAGTTGCTGTTGATCTCGACGTACGTGTCGATCATCGACCCTTGGTCGCGCACTTCGGGTGACCGTGACACGATCTCGGGAACGACTTTCGAGAGGAAGGCGTCATCGACGGCGATCTCCCGGCTGCGAAATTCACGCGGCGTCACCCGGTAGGAAACTCCGGCGACCGCATCGTTTCCAGCCGCGTCGCTGGCAACGACCGTCACCGGCGCGGACGTCGGCAGATCGTACCGGAACGCGAAAAGCGCGAGGTGAGCGGAGTCATCGCCGATCGTCACCCGATACCCGGGAAAGAAATTTTCTCCGACGCGAACGCCCGATGACACCGCGTCGTCGGAAACGCGATACACGACGGCTTCGCTTCCACCCTGATTGACGTACAAAAGCCCCGAAATGACCTGAACCTCGGGAGGGTAGAGGTCTACCGAAAGCTCCCGTTCCGCAAGAACGTTGCCTTCGGGGGCGAAGGCGTAGCGACCGCGCGCGTTGGCTTCGACTCGGATCGTCGCGGCTCCAGGTTGAGGGTTGGCTGTGTTCCGGATCAATTCGCCGACGGCATACTCCCGGCCGAGCACGGGGGCCCCGTCGTTGAAGACCTCATCCACGAGGACGGTTTCCTCTCCCGCCTGAACGAACCGGACGCGGATGGAATTCAAGCCGCGGCCCGCTGGATCGGTCACCTCCAAACCCAGCGGCGAATTCCGCCCGAAGGCATCGGAGTCGCCGTCGAACACGACATCCGGCACCGCGCCCCGCCCTGGTCCGAGGATGACGTATGCACCCGCGCCCAGGACGAGAACGACCAGCACCAGCAGAACGGGAAGCAGAGCGATACCGCGATCAAATCGCTCGAAGCGGCTCATTTTCGACTTACTCCTTCTAAACGACAACCTGAACGACAGCCCCTGATCCACAGCATAGCGTGAGCGGCCACCACGGCCCAACGCACACCACTGTTTAGTCCCGGATGCGGCCAGAACCGGACCCGGGCCGAAACGTCTGATACGATGAACGGCATCGCGCCACCCGACGTCATGATGCACGAATTCTCAAGGACGGGGCATTCCATGCCGAGGTGGGCGTTCCCGCTTGTGGTCCTCGCCGCCGGGACGCTCCTGTGGCCTTCCACACAAATCGAAGGGCAGTCCGGCCCCACGCCGGCGTTCGAAAATCAGGCCCTCGAGCGTGGCCTCGATTTCGTCCACACGAGTGGCGGCACACCTGAAAAATACATGCCCGAAACCATGGGTGGGGGCGGATTGTTCCTCGACTACGACGGCGATGGCTGGCTCGACGTGTTTTTCGTCAACGGAGGGTCCTTCGTCGACGCCGAGATCCAGATCTCGGCCGCGCATGGGCTGTTCAGAAATACCGGGGACGGCACGTTCGAGGACCGCTCTGACGAATCGGGAATCGTCGTTTCGGGGTACGGGATGGGAGCCTGTTCCGCCGACTACGACAACGACGGCGACGCCGACCTGTACGTCACCAGTGTCGGCGAGAACCGGCTGTACGCCAACGACGGCCTCGGCCGTTTCTCCGACGTGACGGCGGTTTCGGGCACGGGCTCGGCCCTCTGGAGCTCCAGTTGCGCCTTCGGCGACATCGACAACGACGGCGACCTCGACCTGTACGTCGTCAACTACGTCGACTTCGCTCTCGACAACAACAAGGTCTGCACGCACGAAGGGAATATCCGCGTCTATTGCCATCCGAACGTATACAACGGAGTCGCCGATATCCTGTTCCGCAACGAAGGAGACGGGACGTTCACCGACGTGACTCGGGAATCCGGTGTCTTCACCACCGACGGCAAAGGCCTGGGCGTCGTGTTCGGCGATTACGACCGCGATGGTTGGACCGACATCTACGTGGCCAACGATTCTGTCCCCAACTTCATGTTCCACAACCTCGGCGACGGGACGTTCGAAGAAGTCGGTTTCGTGTTGGGAGTCGCCGTCAGCCGGACCGGGGAGCCGCTCGCGGGAATGGGGACGGACATGGCGGACGTCGACGGTGACGGGTTCGGGGACCTCTTCGTGACCAACCTCAATCGGCAGACGCATAACCTGTACCAGAACACCGGCGCCGGGTTCTTTCTCGACATGACTCTCGAAAGCGGCGCCGGACGCGCCACGTTGCCGTTCGTCGGGTTCGGAACCGTCTTTTTCGATTACGACAACGACACGGACCTGGATATCGCCATTGCCAACGGGAACGTCATCGACAACATGGAAGACTTGGTAGACGACACGACGTACGCGCAGCGAAACCTCCTGCTCAAAAACGACGGGAGAGGCATGTTGGAAGACCGCACCACCGAGGCCGGCCCCGGTTTCCAGCTGGTGAAGGTCGGGCGTTCACTGGCGTCGGGAGACGTGAACAACGACGGAAACCTCGACCTGCTGGTCACCAACGTCGGGCAAACGCCCGACCTGCTCATCAACGACGGTCAGGGAAGCGGGAACTCGCTGCTTGTTCATTTGGAAGGAACGGACAGCAACCGCGACGGCGTCGGCGCGGAGCTTTCCCTGAGCGTCGGCGGCCGCACGCTTGTTCGTCATGTGAAGGCCGGATCGGGCTACCTGAGCCAGAACGACCTGCGTGTGCACTTCGGGCTCGGCGAATCCGCCGTCGCCGAGGTGCTCGAGATTCGCTGGCCCTCGGGCACGCGCGACATCTTCGAAAACGTTTCGGCAGGCCGGATTCTGACCATCCGCGAAGCCGAAGGCATCATTTCGGAAGTGCTTTTATCAACTCCGGAATAGCCAAGCTAACTATATGGCGAATCGATGATGCACTTCCACGTCCCGTCCCGCTGCAACCGCACGATCTCGGTGCTTTCCCCCCGATCGCTCACGACCTCGCCGTCGGCGGAACGGTACGTCAGCGACCACCGCGCGCGCAGCATCGCCGTATCCCCCGAACGGACGGCGAGGATCGTTTCCGACTCGAGTGTGGGTTCGCTCTCGAGCATTTCGGACAGGTGCTTCCGGATGGCGTCGATCCCCCGGACCGGCTCGGCATCCGGAGGGACAAACACGGCCTCCGCATCGTAGATCGCCGTCAGCTGGTCGATGTCCCGCGCTTCGAGAGCGTCCAAAAAACGTTGATGAATGCTCTCCGGGGGCGTTGTGCTCATGAACTCCTCTTCGAGCGGCGTATTGCCGCCCCTGTCCGTCATCCGTTACGCTCGCAGCTATGACGCGCACGGCGGCATCCACCGGCACTATGTCTTCCGGGTCATGGTACGCCGAAGAGGCCGGGTTCTTCGGAAAGAACTTTCTCGAAGAGTATGCGGACTGGATGCGTCCCCCCGAAACGGCCGTCCAGGTGGAGTTCGTCGTCGAACATGCGTCGAACCGCGGCCGCCGCGTGCTGGATGTAGGTTGTGGCAACGGCCGGCACCTGGAGCCGTTGGCGGAGCGGGGATTCTCGCCCGTCGGCCTCGAATTGAACCGCGGGATGCTCGAACGCGGCCGGATCGTCCTGGCCGACATGCGCCGGATTCCGTTCCTCGCCGTCTTCGATACGGCCATCAGTCTGTTCTCCTCCTTTGGGTATTTTTCCGATGAAGAGAACGGAGACGTCCTCCGTGAAATCGCCGGATCCCTCGTTCCGGGAGGACGCGTCATCCTCGACGTCCTCAACGTGGATTTCGTCCGCAGCCAACTCGGAGAGCGGACCGAGACGGTCCGATTTAAAGACGGAAGCCAGCGGCGCCACTACCGGTCGTTCGATCCTTTCCGTTCGCGGATCCACCACCGGCGCTCACGGGAACGCGTCGACGGGACGGTCCAGGAGTGGTACTCCGACGTCCGCCTCTACGCCCCGGCCGAGCTTGCGGGTTTCGCGGAGGATGCCGGCTTTCGGACCGTGACCATCACGGGCGGGTACCGTGCGGTTGCGGCTGGCCCCGGAAACCCGCGGTTCGTGTATGTGGGAGAGATTCCGGCGTGAACGACGCCGTATTCCAATCGCTCGCCGCGATGGTGCGGTCGCTCGCCGCGCGACGGATGACGGCCGTGGATCTTGTTGAAGCTCACCTGGATCGCATCGGCAAGCTCAATCCTCTCCTGAACGCGTTCATTTTCGTCGCCGAGGACAGCGCCCGAGCCTCGGCCGAAGCCAGCCACCGTCGTCTGTCGGGCGGAGAACCGAGAGGGCCGCTCGAAGGCATCCCTCTCAGCATCAAGTCCTCGATCGCCGTGAGCGGGTTTCCATGGGAGTGCGGTTCGCGGCTGCGGCAAGGAATCCGGGCCGAGACCGACGCTCCTCTCGTCCGGCGGTTGAGAGACGCCGGCGCCGTCATCCTTGGAAACACGAACACGCCGGAATTTCTCATGGCCTGGGAAACGGACAACCTCCTGTACGGTCCGACGCTGAACCCGTGGGATCGGAACCGGACCGCGGGAGGGTCAAGCGGAGGCGAGGCGGCGGCCATCGCCGCCGGCCTCTCGGCAGGCGGGATCGGCAGCGACGGGGGCGGTTCCATCCGTGAACCGGCGCACTTCACTGGGATTTGCGGGTTGAAACCCACCCCGGGCCGCATCCCCGCAACCGGGCACTTTCCCGAGTCGGCGGGACCGTTCGCCGCCATTGGCGTCGTCGGGCCAATGGCGCGCACCGTGGAAGACGTGGGATTGCTGTTCGCGATCACTGCGGGGTATGACGCGGGCGACCCTTACGGCGCGCCGGTCCCGGTGTCCCCGGTTCGGGACGTGCGCGAAACGCGGATCGGTGTGTTCGAGGACGACGGACGGACTCCGGTGACGTCGGCAACGCGGCTGGCGATCCGGAAGGCGGCCGACGCCCTCACAGATTCCGGATTCCGCGTCGAACCCTTCGTCCCGGACAACCTCGAACGCATCCGTGATCTCTGGTGGAATCTTTTCGGACGCGCCGGGCGCTACGTCCTCGAACCCATGCTCCGGACACGGGAATCGGAAGTTTCCCCCACGCTCGGGCAGTTCATGGATTACGCCAGGGAAAGCCCCGACCTCACGCTTGCAGATTTCATGCGCACCCTGATCGACCGGGACAAGCTCCGCCGCCATCTCTTCGAACAAATGGAGAACTATCCCATCCTGCTCTGCCCCGTCGCCGCCGTTCAGGCATTCCGGCACGGCGAGCGGCAATGGACAATCGAA
>CAZTTI010000400.1:0-2905 GCA_964615925.1 uncultured Solibacteraceae bacterium | reverse complement strand
CACGTCGCCGTAAATGGCGCGGAAATCGCTCTTGATGAAGACGACGCGGTCAAGCCGCCCCTCGAGAAGATCGTTGACCTCCGGTCCCAGGGCGTTCAGACGGAACTCCTCGGCATTGAGGTAATACCGGCCGTCCCGGGTGACGGAAATCACCACCGACTCTTCAGCGTCGGCTTCTTCCATGTCGCGGGGGTTGTCGGTCTGAGCGAGCTCGACCGACACGCCCTTCTGCAACATGGGAGTCACCACCATGAAGATGATGAGCATCACGAGCATCACGTCCGCCATTGGCGTGACGTTGATCTCGGCATTTACGGCGTCGCGGTCGCCACCGCCTCCCATACCCATGGCTTATTTGCCTCCGCGGCGTTTGATGAAGTAATCGATCAACTCGGATGCCGAGTTGGTCATTTCGATCTGGAACGCTTCCACGCGATTCGTGAACGAGTTGAACGCCCAAACGGCGGGCACCGCCACGAACAGGCCGAACGCGGTGGCGACCAGCGCCTCGGAAATACCGCCGGCAACGGCGGCCAGACCGGAGGCCTGTTCCTGGGACATGCCCTGGAACGCGTTGATGATGCCGACCGTCGTGCCGAACAGCCCAACAAAGGGCGCCGTCGCGCCGATCGTCGCCAGGCTCGACAGACCGCGTTTCAACTCGGCGTTGACGATGGCTTCGGCGCGCTCACAGGCACGGCGGGAGGACTCGATCTGGTCGCCGGACAACTCCGTCGACGCCCCCTGGGCCGAATATTCCTGCAATCCGGCTTCGACGACCTTCGCCAGATGGCTGTTCTTGTTCTGTTCGGCGACGCTGATGGCTTCCTGGATCTTGCCTTCCTTCAGGCAACCCGCAACGGCCGGCGCGAACTCGCGCGACTGTTTACGCGCCTTGGAATAGGCCAGGTATCGGTCGATCATCACCCCGATCGACCATGCCGACATGATCGCCAGGATGACGACGACGGCCTTGGCCATGAGCCCCATCTGCTCCCACATTTCCGTGAAACTGAAACCCACTTCGGCCTGCAGCCACATCGCCATCAAGTTCAATTTAAGCATCATAAAAGCTCCCAGTCCTCCCGTAGCCCGTCCCCGGGCCGTAGCCCGTTCCCGGCTAGTTCAACGTAAAGTTCACTGAAATCGTCGTGATCACCTCGACCGGCTGGCCGTTCAGCAGCGTCGGCGTATACCGCCACTGCCGGACGGCATCCACAGCGGCCGGAGAGAGCATCGCATGGCCGCTAATGACCCGAAGGTCCCTGATCGTGCCGTCGGCCCCGATCGTCGCTTCCAGGATGACAATGCCCTGAATCCGGGCCGTGCGGGCCATCGAGGGATAATCCGGCTGGACCTGTTGAATCAGGTTGCCTTGTGCCACGCCCGCGCTCACGCGGAGCCGTTCCGGCTGCGGTGGGGGTGGGGGCGGCGGGGGGGGCGGCGGGGGCGGCGGCGGCGGCGGGCCCGCGCTCGCCGACGACTTGAGCACGCCACCCAGAACACCACTCACGTTGCCGCCGGTCGAGGTTCCTCCCACGACACCCCGAACGGAAGAAACCGGCGCCTGCTCAACGATTTGCGCGATCTCCTCGGGAATGGCCGTCGGCGCAATCATCGCGGTGGGGTCGATCTGGACGACCTCCTGGACGACGACTTCCTCCGGAGGCGCCGTCACTTCCGGGGGTGGCGGCGGCGGGGGCGGCGGCGGCGGCGGGACGACCAGAATGGCCATCATCTGCGCCGCGGGCAGCGCCTGTGTGTACACCAGGGGAATCAGGATCAGGACGGCGACCAGCACAATGTGGATGACCGCCGAAATGAAGAGAGTCCCGCCTGTCTTGCTTGGCCCTTCGATTACTGAATCTTCAAACATATCCGCGTCTCCCTATCGATGCCCCCGTCCGGGCCTCCGATGTCTTTTCCGGAACCGAAATTCCGGTAACGGAGCCCGGCCCTGACAACGCGCCGGCCGGGGTTCATGACCCGGACGGCGCTTGGGGAGGACAGTGTCACAGTGAGCAAAACGACCGAATCGACAAAGAGTTCTGCGGCTCAGATCGGGCGATCCCGCGTCTTGCGGAAGAATCCCGTCAGTGATTTTCGCTCAAGGATCGAATCTTATATCAACCGATTCGAACCACTGTCAACCACTAACACGGGCACCGCTGGCACCCGCGCTCCGAGCCGAGCCGAACTCCAGACTACTTGGTCGGAACCGGCCTCGAAAGTTTTCCAGCCGTCCGAACCATCGATTTCTGGCGCTGCCTGTACGTGCTGTAGATCAGAACCATCGGAGCCGCCACCGCAATCGATGAGTACGTTCCGATCAGCACGCCCACAACCAGCGCGAAGGCAAAACTGTTGATCACCTCACCGCCGAAAAAGTACATCGACAGAGCGGCCACCAGCGTCAGCCCCGACGTCAGGATCGTGCGGCTCAACGTCTGGTTGATGCTCGCGTTCAGCACTTCCTCGAAACTCACGCGCCGCATGGCTTTCAAGTTCTCGCGAACCCGGTCGAACACGACGATCGTGTCGTTGACCGAGTACCCCACCAGCGTGAGCAGCGCGGCGATCACGGTCAGGTTGATTTCCTTGCCGAAGATCGAAAAAAACCCCAATGTGATCAACGTGTCGTGAAACACCGCAAAAACCGCGGCCGCGCCGTAGATCCACTCGAACCGGAACGCGATGTAGACCAGGATCCCGGCCAACGCGTACAACGTGGCCAACACGGCCTGGCGTCTCAGGTCGGCCCCGGCTTTCGGCCCGACCGACTCGGAGTTCAGGACCTCGAACTGGCCCGCGTACTCCTCGTTCAGGGACGCTTCGATCAATTCACGGCCACGGCCGAGATCGTCCTCGACCAGCCCCTGCTCGACCTGGATGAGGACATCGAAAC
>CAZTTI010000399.1:0-4289 GCA_964615925.1 uncultured Solibacteraceae bacterium | reverse complement strand
AGTTTTTCGTCAGCCCGTCGAGGATCACGACGGGATCCCGGTTGACGTCCTCGACGTAGCGCGCGGTGGAGATCATGCCTTCCTCGCGCGCGGTGGCCGTCCACGCGTAGTGGGAGTAGAACTCGTCGATGATGAGGGAACAGTCGAGCCTTCTCGCCGTGTCGACCCATCCTTCGAGTTCCGCTCCGCGAATGGTCCGGCCCGTCGGGTTCGCAGGATTGGAAAGCAGGATGGCGGACAGGCCGCGCCCCAGGATCTCGTGTTCCAGTTTCTCGACGCCGAATCGGTATCCTTCGTCGCCTTCCAGCAGGATCGGGATTGCTGTGAACGACTGGAAGCTGTCCAGCAGCTCTTCGTACGCCGTGTAGTCGGGGAGGAAGTGCCCGAGGTTGATATTGCCGAGCGCGGCGACGGTTCGCGTGAGGCCGAGACGCCCCCCACCGGAGACGCAGACGTTCGCCGCCGTGTATTGCGACTTCTTGTCCTTCCGGTAGAGCTCGTTGTAGAGCCGGGCGATGGCTTCGCGCAGCTCGGAAATGCCGGCGACGGGGGCGTAGTCCTGATCTCCCGGCGAGATCGTCACCCGCTCGGCGCGTGGAGGGGCCCCTTCGAGCGGCCCGGTTTCCGGCTGGCCCTGGCCGAGATTGCACCAGTCGGGGTGGCCGTAGGCGTATCCCAGCCGTGCAGCCTCGGCCATCACGAATATAACTCCGGTGAACGGCACCGGGCGGAATCCGGGAATCGCAGGGCGGAAATCGCGTTCGAGGTCGATCATCGATTCAGGATCATACGCCAAAGGCGTCACTCGCGGCGGGTCATCAGGTCTTGCCGCGATCGGAAGGCCGCTTCCGGTTGCGGGGCGAGGGGGGCGACGCGGAGGGGAGCCGTCCGGCCTCGGCCAGCGCGCGGCGCAACACGTATTCGAGCTGACCGTTCACCGAACGCAGTTCGTCGCCGGCCCATCGGCGCAACGCATCGAGCACGCCGGGATCGGTACGGAACAGGAAGCTTTCACGTGCGGCCAGAACTACACTCCGTGCCGGATCCGTCTAGTGATAGAGCGATCCGGTGTTGATGACGGGCTGCGCGTGCCCACCGCTGCAGAGCACGACCATCAGGTTCGAGACCATCGCCGCGCGCCGTTCGTCGTCGAGTTCGACGATCTGCTCCTTCGAAATGCGATCGAGCGCCATTTCCACCATCCCGACCGCGCCGTCGACGATTCGGGTTCTCGCGGCGACCACGGCCTGGGCCTGTTGGCGCTGGAGCATCGCCGCAGCGATCTCCGGCGCGTAAGCCAGATGGCTGATCCGGGCTTCGATCACTTCGACGCCGGCCTTCGCGAGCCGTTCCTGAATGTCGTCGCGCAGTGTCAGCGAGATCTCCTCGATGTTTCCGCGCAGCGAGGTCTCGTGATCCTCGCTGTCGTATGGATGACGGCTGGCCAGGATTCTGAGCGCGGCCTCACTCTGCACACCCACGAAGTCGTTGTAGTCGTCGACTTCGAACAGCGCCTCGGCCGTGTCGACCACGCGCCACACCACGACGGACGAGATCTCGATCGGGTTCCCGTCGCGGTCGTTCACCTTCGATGGGACGCCGCCGGAGCGGGTTTTGGTGACGTTTCCCATCGCGTCGGGCGGTCCCGCGGTGAACCGCGATCCGGTTTCGAAGTTACGAATCCGCAGCGACACCTTGTGGCGGCGGTAAAAGGGATTCGTCCAGTAGAACCCGGAGGTGCGGACCGAACCCTTGTAGGCGCCGAAGAGCAGGAGCACACGCGCCTGGTTCGGGGCGATCGCCATCAATCCCCTCAAAACGAGAAGAACGGCCAGGACGGCCAGGGGAGTCCACAATCCGGGCCCCCTCCAGACGAGGCCCGCGACAATCCCGACGATGAGGGAGACGGCGGCCAGCAGCGGAAGCCACCCCGACATCGGGCGGATCTGGTTTTCACGGATGCCTTGCGGCGGAGTGTTTTGCATACTCGTTTCCTCGCGGGAACCTCCCGCCTCGTCGGGGTTCCGAATGTCAGATGATGTCAAACTGATATCATATCGATATAATATTGTCCACACGAATGTGTTCGCGAATCGCTGCGACGGGACGGACGGCGAAACGAACTCGCCGTGCGGTCAGGAAGCCTTGTCGCGGCGCAAATATCCGGCGCCGGGTTTGCCCCAGAGCCATCCCTGGCCGAAGCGAACGCCGAGGTTCCGGAGCAGGAACAAGTCCTCGCGGGATTCGATCCCCTCGGCCACGATCTCGGCTCCCAGCGTCCGCACGACCTCGATGAGGCGTTCGAGGAGTCGACGCCGGTGGGGATCGGCCGCCGCGCCGCGAACGTATTCGCGGTCGACCTTGACGATGTCGGGCTCGAGGACGATCAACGACTCGAGACAGCTTCGCCCGAAACCGACGTCGTCGATGGCCACCTGGACTCCGCTCTGCCGGAGAGCCACGACGTGGGGGCGGAGACTGGCCGGATCGCCGATGAATTGCTGTTCGCTGATCTCGACGCAGTATGCGGCGCCCGGCCGCTTCCCCAGCCACTCGATCAGCCGTTCGGTCGGCACGCTCAGGATCGTGGAAGGGAACAGATTGACGTGGAACCGCTCGGGCGGTGCCAGCGTCCGCGTTGTTTCCACCGCCATCTTCAGGCAGGCCATGTCAACCGTCGTCAACATGTTCAGGTCGAGCGCGCGCTGGAACAGGTGCACCGGTGTGGCCAGCGGGCCGGCCGGTCCCCGCGTGAGCAGCTCGTGACCGGAGACGGTTTCGTCTTCGAGAGCCATGATCGGTTGCGACACCGCGTAGAAGCGGCCTTCGTCGATCATTCGAAGGAGCCCGTCGGGCGAGGTTCCGGCGTCATTGGGGTCGTTGGATTCCTGGGAGGCGGGGCGGAAGTGCGCTTGTTCGAGAAGCTCCTGGATCGAACAGGTGGCCTTCCGCGGATGCACGACCGAAGTGCGGATGTCGACATTCACCGGATCGGGAACCATGGCCAGCGGGAGGCGCCGCACGGCAAGACGAAGCTTCTCGGAAACCCGCCGGGCTTCGGCGATGCGGGTATCGGGAAGGAGCACGAGAAACTTGTCGACGTCAATGTGCGCGATCGGGTCGGAGGGGCGCAGGCACGCCTTGATCCGGTTCGCGATCGCCCGGACGATCACGTCGGCGACCCCGTGCCCCAGGCTGGTCGAGATCCCGCTCAACTGGTCGCACCAGAGGAGGATTCCCGAGAGGTTCGATCCGGATCGGCGGTCGCGGGCCAGCTCGGTCCACAAGACCGTCTCGACACCCCGCCGATTGAGCGTTTCCGTCAGCGGGTCGATCATCGCGAGCTCGTCCAGGCGCCGTTCGGCGAGCCGAAGGGCTTGCCGGATACTGGCGACGTCATCTCCCGATTCCGGAGACACTCCGCGGTGCAGATGCCCAAACTCGTTTAAACCGCGTACCTTACTCATTCAGCCGGCTCCGGGGAAAGATTGCGCGCCGGTCCCCTTTCACCTTTATCGGCTGGAGGTGCGGGAAGGTTAGGAATCAGGAATCGAGCGGAATTCGAGGGATTTCATCGCGAGGTCCTTGAGGCGCGCTTCAACCCGGCCGTTCACGCTGCCCTGGGGAAACGCCCCGCTGGGACCGCGAGTTCCGGCTTCCACGCCCGTCAGAAGCTGAATGCCCTCGTCGATCGTCCGGACGGAGTAGACGTGGAAAAGCCCTTGCTCCACGGCATCGGCCACCTCGGCGGAGAGCATGAGGTCCTGAACGTTGGTTTCGGGAATCAGAACGCCTTGGTCGCCCGTCAGGCCCCTGGCGCGGCACAGGTCGAAAAACCCTTCGACCTTTTCGTTCGCGCCGCCGATGGACTGCACCTCGCCGTGCTGATTGACCGACCCGGTCACGGCCAACGACTGGCGAATCGGCAGCTCGGCGATGGCCGAGAGCAGGGCATACAGTTCGGTCGACGAGGCGCTGTCGCCGTCGACTCCGCGATAGGACTGTTCGAAGACCAGGCTTGCGGAGAGCGAGAGCGGGTGCTCCGGCGCGTATCGGGCCCCGAGGAACCCGGCAAGAATCAGGACCCCCTTCGAGTGGATGGGGCCGCTCATTTCGACTTCCCGCTCGATGTCGACGACCTCGCCTTTTCCGAGGCGAACTCGCGCGGTTATTCGAACCGGCGTGCCGAAGCGCAGGTCCCCGAGCCCGAGCACCGCCAAGCCGTTGATCTGGCCGATCCGGGCTCCGGTCGTATCGATGGTCACGGTCCGGCGCATGATGCGTTCGAG
>CAZTTI010000398.1:0-12797 GCA_964615925.1 uncultured Solibacteraceae bacterium | reverse complement strand
CCAAGAGAAGGACAACTGAATGCTGTTCTGGAAACGGAAGCGGGCGGGGACGGGCACGGCGGGCCCCTTGAAGACCGATGCGAAACCCCTCATCGAGCTGACGGACCTCCTCGATCGGCTCGTTCGCACGCGCCTCTGGGTCAAGATCGTCGTCGGGATGATCCTCGGGATCGCGGTCGGGATGCTGCTCTCGCCAGTGGGCGGGAGGCTCGTGCCTCCAGAGAGTGCTGGAGTCGTCGCCGGATGGTTCGCGCTGCCGGGGCAGATCTTCCTCGCCCTCATCCAGATGGTGGTGCTCCCTCTCGTCGTCGCGTCGATCATTCTGGGCGTGGCTTCGAGCGGGACCCTCGCCGAGCTCCGGACCATGGGATCGCGCATCGGAATCTACTTCGTCGCCACCACGGCCGTCGCGACCACCATCGGCATCGTGCTGGCCACGTGGGTCGAACCCGGAGCGTATCTGGACCAGGAGATGGTTCGTCAGGCGCTCGGTCCTGCGGGGCCGGCGGTGGCCGGCGGGCCCACCGTCACGGAAGACAACGACATCGAGCTCTCGAACCTCCCGGATCGCATTGTCGCCCTCGTCCCCGCCGATCCGGTCCGCGCCGCCCTGGACCGCAGCATGATCCACCTCGTCGTTTTCGCCATCCTGGTCGGAATCGCGCTGATCTCGATTCCGTCGAACCGCGCGCGACCCCTGCTTGACCTGTCCGGTTCGTTGCAGGAAGTGTCCCTGAAGGTGGTGAGTTGGGCGATGCTGCTCGCCCCGTACGCCGTCTTCGGTCTCCTCGCCCAGATCTCGATCCGGATCGGTCCGGGCGCGATCCTGGGTCTCGGCGTCTACGTGGGTACGGTGCTCGGAGGGCTCCTGATCCTCGGCGTCCTCTACCTGGGCCTCGCCTGGGCGGCGGGCGTCTCCCCGTGGAGGTTCCTGGGGGCGGTGCGCGAAGTCCAGTTGCTGGCGTTTTCCACCTCGAGCTCGGCCGCCGTCATGCCGCTATCGATCAAGACGGTCGAGGAGAAGCTCGGCGTTCCGGCGACGATCGCTCAATTCGTGATCCCGGTCGGAGCGACCGTGAACATGGCCGGGACCGCGCTTTACCAGGTGGTCGCGGCCGTGTTCCTCACCCAGGTGTTCGCCGTTCCGCTCGGCATGGCCGACCTGATTCTTCTCTCGGTGACGACGATTGGGGCGTCGATTGGTTCACCGAGCAGCCCGGGCGCGGGGATCGTGATTCTCGCGACGATCCTCGAGGGCATGGGCGTGCCTCCCGGCGGTGTGGCGTTGATCGTCGGCGTGGACCGGATCCTGGACATGAGCCGGACGGTTCTCAATGTGACCGGCGACCTGGTCGGATGCGTCGTTCTCAAACGCCTCGTGGAACGTTCAGCGAGTTGAGTTTTCGCGTCCGACAATCTTCTTCGCGATCTCCAGCACGGGAACGATGGTCGCCGCCACCCCGACGGCCCGCGCCCAGTCGGCGCTCCCGAGTGGCTCGGTCCCGAGGAGCGCCGCGAACGGGGGAAGGTAGAGTGCCGCGGCCAGGAGGAGGAGATCCAGGGCAATGGCCCGGTTGAGCCACCGGTTCGCGAACGGCCGGACGAGAGCGGACTCGCGAATCGATCGGAAGCAATAGGCCTTGAGGAACTCGGTCAGAACGAGGCTGACGAGCACGAGCGTCATCGCGCGCCCCACCTCGTAGCCGGCGTCGAGAGCCCAGCCGAACAGCGCAAGGTTGGCGGCCCCCGACCAGAGTCCCCCGGCCGCGATGAGTTTGATGATGGGCGGGGTGAAGATCCCGGTCCGCGGATCCCGCGGCGCGCGCCGCATCAGGTTCTGTTCGTGCGGGTCCACGGCCAGCGCCAGGGCCGGAAGCCCGTCGGTCACGAGGTTGACGAACAGGATGTGTACCGCGGACAGGGGAAGGGGCCAACCGGCCAGCGTCGCCGTCGCGAGCAGCACGATCTCGCCGAGGTTGGCCGAGAGAAGGAACGCGAGGTACTTGCGGATGTTCTCGTAAATGCTGCGTCCTTCTTCCACCGCCGCGACGATCGTTCGGAAGTTGTCGTCGGCGAGCGTCATGTCGGCCGCTTCGCGAGTGACGGCGGTGCCCGTGATCCCCATGGCGATCCCGATGTCGGCCTTGCGGAGCGCGGGCGCGTCGTTCACCCCGTCTCCCGTCATCGCCACGAAGTCGCCCCGGGCCTGGAGGGCTTCGACGATTCGAAGTTTATGCGCCGGAGAAACGCGAGCGAATACGGAAGCGTGCGTGATCCGATCCGCGAGTTCGGCGTCGCTCCACTCGTCCAGATCGGACCCGGTGACGGCCTCATCTCCGCTTGCCAGGCCGAGTTCCCGCGCAATGGCCGCGGCGGTCGTGGGGTGATCGCCGGTGATCATGATGGGCCGGATCCCGGCTTCGCGGCACTCGGCAATCGCGGCCGCGGCTTCCTCCCGCGGCGGATCCATCATGCCGGCCAGTCCCAGGAATACCATGCCTTCCCCGGCGTCCTCGACTTCGGCGCCGGGCTTCATCGCCAGGGCCAGGACGCGGAGCGCCGCGTGAGCCATGTTGCGGGCTTCTTCCAGAACTTCGTTGCGCTTACGGTCGTCGAGAGGATGGCGTTGTCCATCGTCGAGGATTTCCGTGCAGGCATCCAGAATCACTTCGGGTGCGCCTTTGGAAAACGCGACCAGTCCTCCGTCGTCTTCGTGCACCGTCGTCATGCGCTTCGCTTCGGGGGAGAAAGGGATCTCGTGGACACGCCGGTACCGGGAATCGAGCGCAGCCTTGTCCAGGCCGGCCTTCATCGCCGCGGTGACCAGCGCCCCCTCGGTGGGGTCTCCCTGAACGATCCAATCGGACGCGGGAAGATCGCCCGTCTCGCGATCGTTGACGACGTGTGCGTCCGAGGCCAGCACGGCCGCTCTCAGCAACTGCTCGATGTCCGGTGGCTCGATGTCGGCTCGATGTGAATCCCCGGCGTCGCCCTCGATGAACTCTCCCTCGGGCGCATATCCGGACCCGGTGACGTGGATCCTTCGTCCGGAGGTGTAGATCCGGCGGACCGTCATCTCGTCCCGCGTGAGGGTTCCGGTCTTATCCGCACAGATCACCGAGACGCTTCCCAATGTCTCGACCGCCTGGAGGCGCCGGACCAATGCGCGTCGCCGGGCCATTCGCTGGACCCCGATCGCCAAGGAGATTGTGACGACGGCCGGGAGCGCTTCGGGCACGACGGCGACGGCCAGCGCGATCCCGAAAACGAACATGTCCAGAACCGGCTCGCCGCGGAGAATCCCGGCGAAAGCAACGGCGGCGACCACAACCAGAGCCACCCGGGCCAGTGCCTTGCCGACGCGGTCGATGTTGATCTCCAGCGGCGTGGGCGCCTTCTCGACGCTTTCGATCATTCCCGCGATTCTTCCGAATTCCGTGCCCGCGCCCGTGTCGGTGACGAGAGCCTTGCCCCGTCCGGACACGGCCGTGGTCCCGGCGTAGACCATGTTGTGCGAGTCGGCAATGGCCCGGGATCCCGGTGCCGGCGCCGTGTCCTTCCCTGACGCCGCGGACTCCCCTGTGAGCGGTGCTTCGTCGGTCTGGAGGTTGAAGGCCTCGACCAGCCGTCCGTCTGCCGGGATCCGGTCTCCGGCGTGGATAACGACAAGGTCCCCCCGAACCAGTTCCCGGGCCGGCAGGGTTACTTCGGTGCCCCCACGCACGACCCGGGCCTCGGGAGCCGTCATGTGCTCGAGAGCTTCCAGCGCGCGGCCGGCGCGAACTTCCTGGAGAAGTCCGAGCACGGCCGCGAACCCGACGATGAGGGCGATCGCCAGCGCTTCGACGTTCTCCCCGAGCGCGATGGAAAGACCGGCCGCAATGAGGAGGATGACGATCAGCACGCTTCGGAACTGATCGAGCACCAGCATCCACCACGGCCGGCGTTTCGCGCGAGGCAGTTCGTTGGGACCGTCGGAGGCAAGGCGCCGCGAGGCTTCGGCGGCGTCGACCCCGCGCTCGACGTCGCTCGCCAACGCTTCAACCGCGGCGGCCGTGTCCAGTTCGGTCCATCGGGATCGATCGTTCATCGGGCGTCGCGTTCGAATGTACCAGCTTTCCGGTATTGGATATGGGGCCACGGACTGGTAAAACTCCGAGTGTTGACCTCGAAGCCCGACCCTGTAGATTGTCGGGCACAGATGTTCGGTCCTCCGGGACCGGAAATTGGAGGAACCGATGTTTTCCGTTCGTACGATCCTGGTGCCGGTGGATTTTTCCGACGCTTCCAAAAAGGCCGTCGGCTACGGCCTGTCGCTGGCTCTCGAGCTCGAGGCGACGCTCGTATTGGCACACGTCATCCCGGTCGCGCCGGCCCTCAATTACACGTTTCCGCTCGAAGGGAAATCCGTGCCCGATGAATTCATCGAGGAAACGCGCGCGAGGCTCGCCGACCTCATCGACGAAGAATATCGAGGCGGGTTGAAACACCGGGAAATCGCGATGGCCGGTGAGGTTGAGGAGTCGGTGATGTCGTTGGCGGAGTCGGAGGGCGCGGACCTCGTGATCATGGGGACGCACGGCCGGCGTCCGTTCGAACGCTGGTTCCTCGGATCGTTGACCGAACGCATCATCCGCAAGATCCACGTTCCGATCCTGACCGTTTCGCACCTGGATTCGTCCCACGCGATCTCGAAGCCCCACCCGGTACAGATGGAGCGCATCCTGTACGCGACGGACCTGTCCCGGGTCGCGGAGCGCGCCGTCGACCTGGCCGCAGCGTTTGCCCATCGGTTCAGTGCCCAACTGCACATCGTGCACGTTCGCCGCCCGCTGCCCGGCTACGCGGGGACGAACATCATGGTTCGTCCCGACGACGAGCGGAAGGTGGCCGAGAACATCGAGAAGCAATTGGCCTCGTCGGTTCCCGAGGCCGTTCGGCGGCTCCCGAACGTCACGCTCCGCGTCATCGACGGCAACCCGTATGACGCGCTGCTCGGGTATGTCGACGACCATGCCATCGACATGATCATCCTGAACACGCAAAGCCGCTCGGGTCTCGACCGTGCCCTGCTCGGGGCGGTCGCCGAACGCATCGTCCGGGGGGCTCACGTTCCCGTCTTGTCGGTGCCGCCGGTCGAGGAGTCCCAGCCGCTGCCGCTCTTGTCCGCGGGAAAGTTCCTGATCTAGAACGGTCCGTGTGTTTCTGAGGTGCGTGGATGCTCGCGATCTGCCATAGTCGAAGAAGGGGGGCAGAAGGAGGCAGAAATGACCGGAAGATCCACAAGGAAGGTTCCGGTCCGTGCCGAAGAGACTGCGACGGGAACTCTTGATGACGTTCGAACGAGCCTCACGGCCCGAACGGGCAAGGCGGCGCTCGTGATCGACCCCGATGCCGTCAGCCGCAAAGTGGGAGCCCGCGCGCTCGAGCAACTGGGTTTCCGCATCTTCACCGGCGAATCGAGCACCGAGGCGCGAGCCCTGGCGTTCGAGCACGGCCCGGACATCGAGCTGGTTCTTTATGATGCGTCTGCCGCCGGGCTCGACGTCGAAACCGCTCTGGCGTTGCTCGGCCAGGTGTGTTCGGCGGCGGTGCTGGTGACTGGAGACCGCCGGGCCCAGAAGGAAATGTTCCAGAGGATTGCCCGGACGGCTGCCGGGTTCCTGCCGAAGCCGTACACGGCGGAACAGATTCAGAACGCCGTCCGCTCCATCGGCTCCACGGCGGTCGGAGGGAGCCGCTCCTTCGGGATTGCCCATATTTCCTGAGTCATCCACCCACAATGTGGTTGGGCCGGTGACCACCTCTCTCCCGGACCGCGTTCACCGGACCCATGCAAGCCGGCATCCCACTACTCGACATCGGGGCGATCGTCACCGGGCTCGGCGGGGGGCTCGCGCTTTTCCTGTTCGGCATGCGCCATATGACCGAGGCGCTGAAGACCGTCGCCGGGACGAGCATGAAGAACCTTCTCGGCCGGCTGACGGCGAACCGCTTCACCGGAGCCCTCGCTGGCGCGTTGATCACGGCCGTCATCCAGTCGTCGTCGGTGACGACGGTCCTGGTCGTGGGTTTCATGACGGCCGGGTTGCTCACCTTCTCCCAGTCAATCGGCGTCATCATCGGCGCAAACATCGGGACCACCGTGACGGCCCAACTCGTCGCGTTCCGAATCAACGAGTACGGGTTGATCATGATCGCTCTGGGATTCCTGCTCGAAGCCTTCGCCCGGCGCATGGCGACACGGCTGTACGGCACGGCCCTCATGGGACTGGGCCTGGTCTTCTTCGGAATGGATCTGATGACAACGGCGACCGGGCCGCTCCAGACCTACCCGCCGTTCGTCGACGCCCTCGGCCGGCTCGACAACCCCCTTCTCGGCGTGGCCGCCGGTGCCGTCTTCACCGCCCTCATCCAGAGCTCGTCGGCAACCACGGGACTCGTCATCGTGCTGGCCGGGGAGGGTCTGATCACTTTGGAAGCCGGCGTCGCCCTCATCCTCGGGGCCAACGTCGGGACGTGCGTCACCGCCGTGCTGTCCGCCGTGGGCCGGCCGCGCGCGGCGGCCCAGGCCGCGGGCGCCCCCGTCGTGTTCAACGTGCTCGCGGTCGTGGTCTGGTTCCCCTTCATCCCCGTCCTGGCCGCGCTGGTGCGGGGCATGAGCCCCGACATTGCCCGGCAGGTGGCCAACGCCCACACCATGTTCAACGTCGGGAGCGCGATCCTGTTCCTGGGGTTCACGCCCGCGCTCGCCCGCCTGGTCGAACGCGTCGTGCCCGAAGGCGAGGCCGCCGGCCATTGGGGAAAGCCCCGCTTCCTCGATGAATATTTCGTGACCCAGCCGGCCGTCGCGTTGGATCGCGTGCGGATGGAAATGGCCCGGTTGGCCGCCCTCGTCAAGGAAATGTTGAACGACGCGCTCCCCGCGATCGTTTCCAACGATCCCCGGCGCATCGTCCACACGACGCGCCTGGACGACGAGGTCAACGCGCTGCACGCGGCGATCGTGTTGTACCTGGCGCGGATTTCCCAGCAGAACCTCGGCGATCGCGAAGCGGAAGAGGTCCACCGTGGAATGCTCGTGGCGAACTATCTGGAGAACATGGGGGACATCGTCGACAAGAACCTCATGGAGGTCGCCCGCAAACGGCAGATTCACCGCATCCGGATGAGCGACCAGACCCGGGAGCGCATCGAGGATCTGGATCGCCGCGTGAAGTTGGCGTTTGCATCCGTGCTCCTGGCCCTGGAATCGGGAGATCTCGAAGGCGCGCGGCAAGCGGCGGACAGCAAGGCGGGGGTCAACGAAGCCGCCGACACCGTGTCCCAATCGCTCGCCGAAAGGCTGAAATCCGGGCAGGCAGAGCGGCTGGCGTCTTTCCAGGTCGAGGTCGACATTGTCGAGAACCTCAAGCACCTGAACACGCTCACGCGCCGGATCGCGCGGGCGCTCGTCCAGTCGTCAACGGGGCGTGAGTCTTAACAGCGAGTTTCCGGCGAAGGCATACACCGCTCCATCCGGTCCCTGGCGGACTTCGCGGATCCGCTGCCCGCGGTCTTCGAGCAGTCGTTCCTCCGCGACAACGCGTTCCCCATCGAGGACGAGACGAACGAGGGCTTGTCCCACCATCGCGCCGACAAAGAGATTGCCCCGCCATTCGGGAAAGAGGTCTCCCGTGTAGAACATCATCCCGGACGGCGCAATCGAGGGGACCCAGAAGTAGACCGGCTCCTGGACGTCGGCACGGTGCCGTTCGCCGCGGCCCAGGGGAACGTTCGTGCGGCCGTCGAGCTGCCGGTCGTCGTATTGGACGCCGTAGGACACTTCGGGCCAACCGTAGTCGCGGCCCGCCCGGATCACGTTGATCTCGTCGCCGCCCTGCGGGCCGTGATCGATGACCCAGAGTTCGCCCGTGTCCGGATGAATCGCCGCGCCCTCGGGGTCCTTCAACCCGTGGGCGAAGGTCTCCGGAAGGACGGTTGCGCGTTCGAGCCAGGGATTGCCGAGCGGGATCGAACCGTCGGGGTTGATGCGGATCACGCGTCCGGTAAAATTCCGCCGGATGTCGGGATTGTCCGTGAACACGCGTTCCACGCCGTCGAGGTCGGAGTCGTAGAAGCGGAAGCGATCGGCCCCGGTCACCATGAGAGTGCCGTCGGGAGCGAAGACGATGCGGCGCTCGACGCCGCCGTCGATCAGGACTTCCACATTTTCCAGCCGCGAGTTGTCTTCGCTGAGGCGTCCGCGGCTAACACGTTCAGTGCCCAGATCCAGCGTGCGCCGGACGGCGAACGGCAGCGTCCAGACGTCGTCGTAGAAGTGCTCGATGGGCCACGTCGCCGCTTCTTCGCCGTTCGGGGGCGCGAAATACGTGAAGTAGACGAGCCGGTTCTCGTCGAACTCGGGATCGAGCACGACATCGTGCAGCCCCTGGGCGGCGACCGATTTCACGGGTGGGACGCCCGCGATGGGTTCGGACACATTTCCGTCCCGCGTGACGATGCGCATCGTGCCGGCGTTCTGGGAGATCAGAAAGTTCCCGTCGGGTAGAAAGGCCAGCGACCAGGCGCCGTTGAGACCGGTTGCGATCGTCTCGACGTTCAGCCCGGGAGAGGGGACCTCCGGAGAAGGCGCTTCCGTCTGGCCGGGGAATGCCGGGCCGGGTTCGGGTGGCGATTGCGAGCCCGCTGGCGAACTCATCGCCACCAATCCGAACGCGAGCAACGTTCCTATTGATCCTGCCAGCATACGATCCTCCGGTAGCGAATTCGCCGGTCAGTCGAGCGCGTCGACGATCTCCACGGGGTATTGCCCGAGTTCTGAATCCGCCGTGACGAAGGTGAGCCCTTCCACGCTGGACGTCGCGAGCAGGATACGGTCGAAAGGGTCCCGATGGATCAGGGGAAGTTTTCGGACGGTTCGGGCATGCTCGAAACTGACGCCGAGGCCCTTGAAACCTGCATCCATCACGGCCTCGAGCAGACTTCGTTGATACCGGATCTTTCCCAGGGCTGCTTTGATCGCGACTTCCCACTCCGACGCCGCGCTAACGTACACCTCGTCGGCGTTCGTGATCGCGTCGGAAGCCTTTTTCCCGAGCGAACGAGAGCCCCGGTCCCACCAGACGATCACCTGAGTGTCGAGCAGAAGCCGGGTCACTTCGAGGGCCCGCTTCCATCGAACGCGTCGAGCACATCGTCGGGGAGGGGCTGTTCCAGGATCCGGTCGATACCCTTCCAATGACCGCGTCCCGCCCCGCGAACGTATTTCGTCTTCTTCGCCAAAGGCACGAGCCGGGCCTTTGGTTTCCCGTGGCGTGCCAGGATGATCTCCTCTCCTGTCGACGCCCGCTCGATCAATTCCGGGAGCCGGGCCTTTGCCGACGCAATGTTCACGGTCTCGGGGGTATCGGGCATGACCCGAGGATATCGAAAATGACCATATTGGTCAATATCTGGATTCTCTCGTGCGCATCCGGGAAACGTTCGATGTGTTAACTTAGCGAGTCACACCCAGGAGATTGGACCATGAGCCAGACGAGATATCACAAGGAAGACCAGTGGTGGGTCAGCCCGTACAACGAAGTCCCCGAAGTGACCGCCGACCTCGAGCTCCCCGAGAAAGTCGAGATCCATGATGCGACGTTGCGCGACGGCGAACAGACCCCGGGCGTGGTCTTTTCCATCGATGACAAGGTGGCCATTGCCCGGAAGCTCGACGAGGTCGGCGTCGAACGGATCGAGGCCGGCATGCCGGCGGTTTCCGAGCAGGACTATCAGGCCATCAAGGAGATCGTGAAGTCCGGCGTCAACGCCCGGATCTTCACCTTCGCCCGCGCCATCAACAAAGATATCGACATGGCGCTCGAGTGCGGGGCCAAGGGCGTGATTCTGGAAGTGCCCATCGGTTACCCGAAGCTCCAATGGCAGTTCGGCTGGACCTGGGAAGACGTCCTCAAGAAGAGCGCGAGCGTCATCAACTACGCGAAAGAACAGGGAATCCAGGTCGTCTATTTCCCCTACGACACGACGCGCGCGCGCTCCGAAGACCTCGAAAACCTCCTGACACGCATTCGCGACGAGGCCGCGCCGGACTCGGTCGGTGTCGTTGACACGATGGGATGCGCCACGCCGGGAGCCATCAAGTACATGGTCCGCAAGGTCCGGGCCCTGACCGGTCTCCCCGTGGAAGTTCACACGCACAACGACTTCGGCATGGCCGTCGCCACCGAGCTGGCCGGCGTGGAAGCCGGCGCGGTCTGCGTCCACAGTTGCGCCAACGGACTGGGTGAACGGACGGGCAACGCCGCGCTCGAGGAACTCATCGTCTGCCTGCACGTCCTCTATGGATACGAGTTGCAGTACAAGCTGGACAAGCTTCCCGAACTCGGGGAACTCGTCAGCCGGATCTCGAACATCCCGATCGCGCGGAACAAACCCATTCTCGGCAGCCGGAACTTCACGCGCGAGTCGGGCATCGGCGTCGACCTTGTCGTGAAGAAGCCGCTGGCGATGTTCGGCACGCACCCGCACCTGACCGGCCGCGAAGGTGACGTCGTCCTCGGCAAGAAGAGCGGCAAGGCGTCGGTCACCTACACGCTCGAAAGGCTGGGCATGGCCGCGCTGGACGACGACACGGTGAACGAGGTCCTCGGAATCGTGAAGAAGCGCGGGATCGAAAAGCGCGGCCTGCTGACCGACGACGAGTTCAAGGAAATCGTCAACGCCGTCGTGTCCCAGTCCAAGGTGGCGTCGAACTAGGGCGTGAGCCGACCGGTGTTTCGTTAACGGCGGTACTCGTCGAGATCGACGGTGACTTCGAAGTCGCGGTAGACGCGGCCGAGCGGTTCCCGGCGCGTGACGGTCACCGGGAGCGCCGGATCGAATGACGGAACGCCTTCGAAAGAATCGCCGAGGGACGCGAGGGAGCGGGCCGAAGGCCACCGGCTGTACGCCGACCAGAACCAGGAGCCGTCGAGCCCGCTGGGATAGGGCGAGAACCTGCCTCCCATGGCCGGGCTGATCGTCAACGCGTGGGGAGGCTGCATCACCGTCATCGCACCCAGAGGCGGGCCAGACGGGCGGCGGCACTCGATGCGCCCTTCCAAAGGTTCCACCGACGGGGGTTCCACCGACGGCCGGCAACGGATTCCGTCACCGAATTCCGTCCAGGAGTCTCGATCGAGGACCGCGGTCGTTTCCCCCGGGGATCCGAAGACCGAAAGATAGGCGCGGCCACGAAGCGTCACCGGCGCTCCGCGCCACGCGTCTTCAACCGACGGCGGGAGCGCGGCGCCCACTCCGTACACGACCTGGAACGCGTCGTCAGGACTGAAGCCCTGGGTCGCGATCCCTTCGACCTCGAACGACTCGCCACCGGGGCCCGCCAGCGTCATCCGGACCCAGTCGAAGCGGGCGATTGCCCCGTCTTCCGATGGAGCCGCATCCAGTGGAAACCACAGCGTGCCGTCACCCCGCGAGTCGGTCCGTTCGGGAGCGACGCGTACGGGAAACGCCGAAGCGGCGATCCGTTCGGCGGCGCTCGAGTATTGGAGGTCGAGAATCGGCGAATACGGGAAGTGGACCGCGACGGAAAGACCGGCCGCCACGATGAAGGCCGAAACCAGCCGGTTCCGCGTTGTGTTGCGGTTCCGGTATTGTCTGACGAGCGCCACGGCCGCCGCCGCCGACATCGTGAGGACCAGAAACGTCGAGTGCATCCATTGGACGTCCGGGGGCAGAGGGGCGCGTACATCGAACGCGACGGTGGCCGCCAACCACGCGAGGACGATTCCCCAGATCAGGAACGGCCCCGGTCCCGGCGTGAGGAGCGCGAACGCCGCGGCCGGAAGCGACATCAGGACGATCGACAGGACGAACGAAAAAAGAAGGGCGGCGAGGTTCTGATCGACCGGAAAACCCGCGCGCGCCAGAACGACAGTTTGACTGGCCAGGATCGGGATGTGGACGAACACGATGACGTACGCGGCCTTGGCGGTCAGGAGATCGGTCCACGACACTGGCCGCGTCATCCAGTCGTGATCCGCACCGGCCACGGGCTCGGACTGGAAGAGGCGGACGATGAGGATCAGTGCGACGGCGGCGAAGAGCGTCGTCCAGGCATCGGGCCTCAGAAACGCGGATCCTCCGGTGCTGTTCACATCGCGAAACACGGCGGACATCGCCGCCACGGCAACGACGGCTCCGGTTTCGAACCGCAGATGCCGAAGGTCCTTCAGAAAGATGTGCCGGACCATCGTCATGGCGCCGCCTCCTCGTCTGAAACATCGTCCTCCGTATTCGAGAGGAACGCGGGATCGGCGATCACGATCGCTCCGGGATCGATCGTGAACTCGGCGTCCCGTCTGAAGTGGGCGACGGGTCGGCGCGTGACGATCTCGATCGTCCCACCGGCGGGTATCCGGTGCTCGAGCGCCCCCCGCGCATTCAGGTCCAGTCCGGAGGGGAACGGGGAGTACGTCGAGGGGGGCCTGACGAACACGCCATCGACGCTCGATCCGGTGAGGGCGTGTCGACCCCAGGAGAACGGCCGGCGACATGTCACTTCTTCCAACGGCGTCGAACCGTCCGCCGTCACTGCGGGCTGGCGCCGGCACTCGATCCTGTCCCCCACGGTCGCGACTTCGGAGGGTCCGAGGATCGTGGATTCCGCATCCCCGAGCGCCGTCATCCAGAACGTTGCTCGAACCGTGATCGGGGCGCCGGGCTCGTCGAATGCGGACGCGGGAACCCTCACCGTCTGGATCCACCCCTGGGGCGAAATCTGCACGAGATTC
>CAZTTI010000397.1:0-5845 GCA_964615925.1 uncultured Solibacteraceae bacterium | reverse complement strand
ATGATCCGTGCTGCAGATGCCGGAGTACAGGACGCGAACCAGAGCTTCGCCGGAAGGCAACGGATCTCCCGGGCGCGCGAGGTCGTCGACGAGTGTCGCCTGCCGATCCTCGATCCAGACGGCGCGCATGGCTCAGGCTTGGCTGGAGAGGATCAGACCGGCAAACAGGATGACGAGCGCGGTGAGGGCGGAGACACCGTAACCGATGAGAACTGCGGAATCGAGGCCGAACAAGAAACACCTCCGGATCAGCGATTGTTCAAAATTTCCCTTACTCTATGCGATCGGTGTGACACGGGGCAAACCGTTGCCGGTTCCCCACCGGTGTGACATATTGGGCCCCATACCCCCAAGGATTGAAACAACGGAGGAGACGATGGCGCCAAAGTGGAACGAAACCGAAGGCCTCTGGGAGCCCGAAAACGGGCTCCTCGACGACGATCAGATCTCCCGGTGCTCGCGCGCGGACGCAGGGTCGGGGTCCGGGGGCCCGATCCCGACGCGCGTCGTCTCCAACGGGGAATACATGCCGGGCCCCCAGACGTCGCGCCAGAAACACGTCGAAGCCCGCGTCGACGAGATCGCGGAAACCGCGAGCCGGAAGCTCGGAATCAGCCGCCGCCAGTTCCTCGCCGGAACCGGGGGGATGGCCGCGTCCCTTCTGGCGATGAACGAGGTCTACGGAGCGTTTTTCAAGGTGCGGCCCGAAGAACTGTACGAACCCGCAGCATATTTCCAGAACGCCGCCCCGCGGAACATGTTCGTCTTCGACACGCAGTTGCATCTGGTCCGCGGATCGGCCGGAAACGTCGGCGGGGGCCTCCGCGCGCTGGCGCAGGGCCCGAGCACACCCGGTTACGAGCGGAACCCGATGAATGCCCAGGGACTGGCCGACGAGCGCGGGGAGGCCTGGGGCGTCTGGAACCCGGGGCTGGTCGGCCTTCCGAACGAAGCCGAAAACTTCCAGATCGTTCAGTTCATCAAGGACGTCTATCTCGACAGCCAGGTCAACGTCGGCATCCTGACCAACGTCACGGCCCGGGTGATCTCGGTGGACGGCGGTCCACCGCGGCCGCCGCGGAACGTCCGGGAAGCGCTCGAGGGAGAGATGTTGACCGCGGCCCAGACCGCCGCGGCCCGGGATTTCGTCAACGAGATCTCCGGCTCCCAGCGCATGTTGGCCCACGGTCTGCTCTACGTCGGCCGCGGGAACCTCGACTACATCCGGGAACAGATCGAGGAAAACCGTCCCGATGCCTGGAAGGGCTACAACATCTCGAACGCCGCCAAGCGGGACGACGATCCGCTGAGCCCGATGACGACGTGGCGCCACGACGACGAAGACGTGGCCTACCCGACGTTCGAACTCATCCAGAACGCGTACGAGCGGTTACGGAACGAAAAACCCGGTTTCAACAACATCGGCGTCCACAAGGGCCTCGCGCCGGGCCCGCCGGATCCGGAGCGCGGACACCCGGGAGACCTGCCGAAGGCGGCGGCCGACTGGCCCGGGCTGAACTTCGTCACGTACCACTCGTGCATCCAGCCGGCGTTTTTCATGGTGGACGCGCTCCAGGAAATCGAATCCGGCGAGTTGCGGGACGGCGTGCCCGACATCAGCTGGACGACGGAATACGCCCAACTTGTCGCTCCGTTCTCGAACTGCTACGCGGAACTCGGAACGACGTGGGCCTCCACCGTCATCACGTTTCCGACGGTCGCGGCGCACGTCATGGGACAGTTGCTGAAGTATCTGGGTCCCGACCGCGTCGTGTTCGGCTCGGACTCGGTGTGGTACGGCTCCCCGCAATGGCAGATCGACGCCTTCTGGCGGTTCCAGATCCCTGAAGAACTGCGGGAGCGGTACGGATATCCGGAACTGACCGAAGAAGTGAAGCGGAAGGTCCTCGGCCTGAACTCGGCCCGAATGTTCGGCATCGGGGGCGTCGAGTCGGCCGATCTCGCCGAGCGGTTCCGGCCGGTTCCCGCGGACTATGAAAGCCGGATGCCCGACGACCTGAAGCGCATCCTGGAAATCGAGGGTTCAGGAGCCGCCGACAACCTCGGACGGATCAAGGAACGATACGTCGCGCTCAATATCGAGCCCGACCACCTGCAGCGCGGCTGGGTCCGGGTTTGAGCGGGCCGCTCAGTTCGCGCTCGCGTAGGCCGGCTCGTTCCCTGCGCGCCACTTGATGTTGCAGCCCACGCTGGGGGTCTGCTCGGCCGGCACCGGCTTTCCGGCCAATACCAGGTCCGCGGCCGCCCGAAGGTCCTGGCCCGTCACGGCCACGTCGTTCCCCGGCCGCGCCCCGTCGAACTGACCCCGGTAGACGAGGCTTCCGCCTGCGTCGAACAGAAAGAAATCGGGCGTACACGCCGCGTTGAAGGCCTTCGCCACCGACTGGCCCTCGTCGAACAGATACGGAAAGACGTATCCCTGCTCGGCCACCTCCGCCTTCATCTTCCCGGGGCTGTCGTCCGGATGCGTCGTCGTGTCGTTCGAGTTGATCGCGACTACGGCCAGCCCGCTGTCCTTGTAGTCCTTGCCGAACCGGGCTAGGCCGGCGCGAATGTGCTTCACGAACGGACAGTGGTTGCAGATGAACATCACCAGCACGCCTTTCGCCGATTGGAGATCCGTGGACGACACCATGGTCTGATCGGTCGCCGGAAGCCGGAACGCCGGCATCTTCGTACCGAGGTCGAGCATCGTGGATGGGGTCAACGCCATGACAAGACACCTCGCTGAAGTTTGATCGAACCGAAAGTATAACAGGAGCAATCGCCGGGCTACGGCATCCGGCTGCGAACGACTTCGCGAGCTTCGACCTCGGTCGCCTTCCTGTTCGGGTTCGAGCCCCTTCGGTGAAAGGTAGGCCGCGAACGGGCTCACCCGCCGCCGAAGTACGAAGTATCCAGAAGCCGGTTTCCATGAACGATGCGCAGCACGTGTACGGCGCGTCCGCTCACGCGGAAGACCACACGGTAGTCATCGAGAATCATGTGCCTGTATTCGGTTCCGAGGACGTCGTTCTCCGGAATGGGCGGGCATCGTTCGGGCATGCGTTCGATTCTCACCGAAGCTTGTCGCGAATATAGGCCTTCGCCGTCTCCCAGTCCACGAACCGCCCGAACGCCCGATAAGACGTATTACGTCAACCCGCCGCGCGGCCGCAGGCCGTCGCGCGGAAGGGAGCTGGCCGGCGAAGATCCCGGCCCCGATGACGATGAATGAACCACGCCGGGTGCCCTTCTCTCCAACGGCCTATACCCTGGCGCCCACTCCAGACTCTTCCGGTCCCACCTCGCCAGGTCCGCTGCGGCCTCGTACGTCGACTGAAAGAATGCCGTCAACGCGTCTTCCGGTGACGCGGCACCGCGGACCATCTCATAGGGCAGGAGAAACTCGCCCAGGTCCTTGAACCAGAACGCGCCTTCGGGCCGGACCTTCGCTTCCGGGAAGCCGTCGGGCGTGGGATAGGCATAGGAATAAAAGACAGGGTTCGGGGCTTCGCGATTGCCGACCCAGAAGCCGGCGCTCGAAACCTCGTGGGAATAGGCTTCGCGGGTGACCGCGTCCGCCAGGTTCGGAATGCCGCCGGGATGTTCGGGCGCGGTCCGACCGGAAAAGCGCGTGACGGCCAGGTCGAACGCACCCCAGAACAAGTGTACCGGACTCACCTTTCCCGTAAAACGTGAACGGAAGTCCGTCATCACGCGGTGGGCGCTCAACAATGCCCCATGAAGCGCATGGACGTGGTTGGGATCGTAGCTTCCGTGCACGGTGTCCTCGGGAAAACGGATCGGGTTGGGAATCTCGCACGGCTTCGTATTGATCCGAACGTCGATTTCGAGAGCTTTCAGAGTATCGAACAACTTCTTGTAGAAGTCGGCGACCGTGATCGGCCCCAGGTCGAAGCTCTCCGTACCGCGCTCGCGCGAGACCACATCCAGCCGATGGTCGATGAAGTCGAAGTCGATCTGAAACGTCCCCTCGCCACACGGAATCGGGGAGGTCTCCAGGCCCCGCGGCGTGACATAGAGCGGCACGCTCCAGGAGTGATTGATCCAGGGAGACAGTTCCATCCGGACCTTTCCGACGATCTGGGACCACATGTGCAGTGTCTCGATCGTATCCGCCCAGGCCTCATGGGGAAGGCCGGGCCAGAGTTCGGGAATCGATTGGCTTTTCGGGCTCGTTGTCATGACTTCATTCTCCGGCACTCGTCAAGCGGGAAACCGATCCAACGTGAAACCGATGACCGGCGGTCAAAGGCGTCGGGTGCACCGCCCTTGCGCGTTCCGTTGTTCATTTGCCACACGCGGACGAGGTATGCCATGAGCAATCTCCGCGCTACGGCATCCCGCTGCGGACGACTTCGCGAATCGTGGCCACACGCAGCGGATAGGTTCCCAGCACCTTGAGCGACGAAGACCCCCGCGCGAGTTCCGC
The DNA here is from genome assembly GCA_964615925.1 of uncultured Solibacteraceae bacterium. Lineage (GTDB taxonomy): Bacteria > Acidobacteriota > Terriglobia > 20CM-2-55-15 > 20CM-2-55-15 > JAJEDW01. The sequence continues at coordinate 1,389 of CAZTTI010000397.1, read as the reverse complement.
CATGGCCTTCGACGCCCCGAAGTCGACGGGCCTTCCGATGAAATCCACATGATAGGTGGACTCTTCGGTCGAACCCGGAACCGGGCGTGAGAGAACGTGGGTGAGCGGGACCCCGTGTTCGATGAAGGGGCGGAGCACGCCGAACGACCGGCGATCCTCGTGCCGGACCCGCAGGCAGATGCTGGTCTTCACCACGCCGTTCGAGTTCGATCCGGTGTAGTCGTTCTCCGGGCGGGCGAGCAGCAGGAAACGTGTGTAGTTCTCCGGGTGATCCTGAATGTCTTCGATGAGGATTTCGCCGTCATAGACCGCCGCCGCCCGCGCGCTGGCAATCGCAGCGGCATCGGCGAGCCGATCCCGGATCACCATCTCCACGGCCCCGGCCGTATCGAAGGCGTCGACGGCCTCCCACTCGGGATGAGAGCGGAGGAACCCGGCGCATTGGGCCAGCGCGATCGGGTGCGAATAGACGCGCCGGATCTGGTCCGGCCGGACACCGGGACCGGCGATCAGGCAATGGTGAATCGGCTGCACGGTTTCGTCGACGACGACGAGGTCCCGCGCCGCCATGAGATCGAACGTCTCGTCAATCGGCCCGGCCAGCGTGTTCTCCACCGGAAGCAGGGCGTAGGTGGCTCGAACGTCGGCGACGGCCGCGAACGCGACGTCGAGGGTCCGGGAGGGCAACAGCGGCACGCTCGGCTCGACGAAGTCGAGCGCGGCGTCCTCGCTGAACGCTCCTGGCTGGCCCTGATACGTCAGGGCGTACGAACCGGCATTCTCCCCGTCATGCGGCGCCATGAATCTCCATCGTGGTCGTGTTTCTCACCGTGATCGCCGCCTTCAACGAGAGACGGCCGCCCAATTTTCGACCGTAATTCCTCGATTCGCAACCCCATCCGGGTCCGCTCGGCGAAGAGTCGTGTCAACGTGCCATCGAGCGACGCCAGGCGCCGGGTCTCGAGATCGAGGGCTTGAATGGTTTCGAGTGCGGGAGTAGGTGGCGGAACCGGTTTTCCGATGCCGCGGAGCGCGGATTCGACTCCTTCCATCAGGCCGGCGAAGTCGTCGGCGGCCACCGATTGGGCGCCGTCGCACAAAGCCTTGTCCGGCTCGGGATGCACCTCGACGATGAGACCGGACAAACCGGCGCTGGCCGCGGCCCGGGCGAGGGGAGCCACGAGCGAGCGCTGTCCGGTGGCGTGGCTGGGATCGATGAACACGGGGAGATGGGTCTTCTCACGAAGCCACGTCGCACCGCCGAGGTCCAGGGTGTTCCGGGTGGCGCTCTCGAACGTCCGGATTCCACGCTCGCACAGGATGATGTTCATGTTGCCCTCGAGCGCGATGTATTCGGCCGCCAGGAGCAATTCCTCCAGCGTGCCGCCC
>CAZTTI010000396.1:0-3926 GCA_964615925.1 uncultured Solibacteraceae bacterium | reverse complement strand
TCCATCTTCTCGACCCAGCGCCGCGCGCCCTCGACCGGGACGAGCGTATCCTGATCCCCCTGAACGAGGATCACCGGGACATCCCGGGCGGGTTCGAGGCTGAAGGTGTCCGGGTTGAGGCCCGCCGGGGCGGTGGCCGGGGCGATCGCGCCGATGGCGGCCCAGTTGGAAGCGTATTTTACGCCGAGGTACATGGTCCCGGCACCGCCCATGGAATGCCCCATCAGATAGGTCCGCTCATCGTCGACGTTAAACTCCCCGCGGATCATCTCCAGGACGTTCATCACGTCCTTCTCGCTCAACTGAGTGACCTCGGCCGGATCGGTGACGGCTGTCCCGCCACCGGCGCCGAAACCGAACCCGCGTCCTCCGTTCTGAGTCGGCGCGCCGCGGCCGGCGTTCGGCCCGCCTCGCTGGCCCGCTTCCGCATTCGGCCCGTTGGCATTCGCCCCCCGTCCCCGACCACGACCACCCTGGCCGAACGGCGTCCCGTACCAGCCTCCGGGGCTGTAACCCATCGGGCCGACGAGGATGTACCCCCCGTCTTCGGCCAGATCCAGCGCGTTACCCCGCAGCAATGTGTTCGGATTGCCTCCCAGACCGTGCAGAGCCACGATGAGGGGGTTCTCCTGGTCGGGACGGACTTTCGAAGAAACGAATACGGCGTAGGGAAGTTCTTCGTTCGTATCCTCGAACAGGTAGGTGCGCTGTTCGACACGCGGATCGACCTGCGGGGCCGGTTGTTGCGCGGCCCGGGCGAAGGCGATCTGCACACAGAACCCGAGACTGGCCAACATTAACGATGCAATCTTCAAAACGTTGCGGGATGCCATAGCTGCTCCTTTCCTTTGCTGATCGGGATCGGACTCCCAGTCGCCTCGTCTGCCGGATATCGGACAATCGATCATGCGAAAATCTATCTGATCGGGCGACCACAGTCCACGCTAATAGTCCGTTTGAGATACCATTTCCAGGGCCCGGATGAAGCCAGTAGCGAATTTCGACGTGATCCGAATCTTCTCCACAACCCAAGGCCCCATCGTCGAAGCGCATGGCTCCTATCGCAAGCCAGACACCATCGCTTTCGATGCGGTATTCCAAGCCATCGATCCCGTGGACTTCGTCGAGACTGCCGCGGCTCGCGCACCCGAAGCCGATCCACCGAATGACGGAGAATTGCTTGCGCCGATCCAGAGCCAGGAAGTCTGGGCCGCCGGTGTGACCTACTTGCGGAGCCGAGCTGCCCGCATGGAAGAGTCGAAAGATGCTGGCGGCGGGGACTTCTACGACCGCGTGTATGATGCCGACCGCCCGGAGCTCTTTTTCAAGGCGACGCCGCAGCGCGTGGCCGGCCCGGGAGCGGCCGTACGCATCCGCAGCGATTCGAAGTGGAACGTGCCGGAGCCGGAACTCACGCTGGCGATCAATTCGTCGGGGCGCATTTTCGGCTTCACTGTGGGCAACGACATGAGCTCCCGGGATATCGAAGGCCAGAATCCCCTCTACCTGCCCCAAGCCAAAATCTATGCGGACAGCGCAGCCCTGGGACCCTGTCTCGTCGTGACTTACGACCTGCCTTCGAAAGAAACCCGAATCGCCATCGAGATCACTCGCGGGGGAAAGTCCGTGTTCTCGGGAACGACCGAAATCGGTCAGATGAAGCGGCCGCTGCCGCTGCTTGCGGAGTTCCTTTATCGCGACAATCGGTTTCCATTCGGAGCGTACCTCATGACCGGAACCGGAATCGTGCCTCCGGACTCGTTCACGCTCGCCCATGGCGATGAGATCCGGATCACGATCGAGCCGGCGGGAACCTTGAGCAACACCGTCGCCTGAGTCGGAATGGCATTCTTTTCAAGCACTATGGGCCGTTGAGGACCCAAAGACAGATCATGACCCAGCTGCTTTTCGGTACCGAAACGGAAGAATCATTCGAAGGAGGGATCGTGAGCAACACCCTGAAAAAAGCGCTGCGCGTCGCCGCCTGGTCGGCAGTGGTGATCTGGACTCCGACGGTCGCCGTCCATGCGCAGTCCTGCGAGCAGATGGCGAGTTTCCAGTGGGAAGGCGGCGACGTCGAGATCAGTTCGGCGACCGAAGTCGCCGCCGGGACCGGACGCGGAGGCGTCGCGTTGCCGTCCCATTGCCTGGTAGAAGGAGTCGTCGATGAGAGAACCGGCGCCGGAGGCGCCACCTACGGCATCCGGTTTGCGCTGGCGCTCCCGGACGACTGGAACGGCCGCTTCCTCTTCCAGGGCGGCGGCGGACTGAACGGCAGCGTCCAACGACCCGTCGGGAACAGCGCGGCCGGCGACCGCGCGGCCCTCGCCCGCGGCTTCGCGGTCGTCAGCACCGATACCGGCCACCAGGGATCCGGGTTCGATGCCAGTTTCCGGCAAGACCAGCAGGCCTCGCTCGATTTCCTCTACGTGGCGATCGGTCGCATTGCCGAACTCGGCAAGGTTGCCGTCGCCGACTATTACACCCGCCCCGCCGAATACTCGTATTACGTGGGATGTTCAACCGGCGGCCGCGAAGCGATGCTGATGTCGCAGCGCTATCCGACGTATTTCGACGGGATCGTCGCCGGGGCGCCGGCGATCCGCACGGGCCACTCGAACATGTCCCTGGCGTACATCAACGCGGCCTTCAACGAATTTGCGCCACTCGACGGGGACGGTGTTCCCGTAATGACCGAGCTGTTCAGCGACAGCGACAAGGGCCTCATCGTCGAAACGATGATCAACACGTGCGACCTGTCCGACGGACTCGCGGACGGCATGATCTTCGATACACGCGGGTGCGGCTTCCAGCCGAGCCAGTTGGAATGCAGTGGTGAGAAGACCGGCATGTGTCTTGCGGCCAATCAGGTCGCGGCGCTCGAAAAGGCGTTTCGCGGTCCCGTGGGTTCGTTGGGAAATCAGGTTTACCCGCGTTTTCCGTGGGATCCGGGATTGAACGCCTCCGGTGGAGGACTCCCGGGCATCCTTCAGGCCGGCGGCAACAGCCCCGTCCAGGCCCAATCGACCTCTGCCGAATTCGACGTCGATCGCGCGGCGGCCCGCCTGGTGGCCGACGTCGCCGGCCGGATGGGAGACAGCACGTGGACGAACCTGAATACGTTTCGGGACCACGGCGGCAAGCTCATCTTCTATCACGGGATGGCCGATCCCTGGTTTTCGGCGCTCGACACCGTGAACTATTACGAACGCATGAGCGAAGCTAATGGAGGAATGGATGCGGTCCGCGACTGGAGCCGGGCCTTTGTCGTTCCCGGAATGGGACATTGCAGCGGCGGCGCCGTGACCGTCGACCGGTTCGACATGTTGACGGCCATCGTCGACTGGGTCGAAAACGGCACCGCGCCGGAGACCGTCGTCGCCACCGGCAGCGCCGGAACGCGGCCATTGTGTCCGTACCCCCAGTACCCACACTATACGGGAGGCGGTGCCAACGATCCGGCGAGCTACGAGTGCCGGGAATAGCCCCCGCGAGATGAGTGAGGCAACCGATCGACGGTCCGTCCTGCTGGTGCTCGCCTTCGTGGCCCACGCCGTGGCTTTGCCCACATGGGCACAGACGGAAATCACCGACGAACCCTGGGGGGCGCTTCGGGACGGCACCCGGATCACGCGCTACACGATGACGAACGCGAGCGGCGCGCGCGCGAGTTTCATGCCGCTCGGGGCGGCGATTCTGTCCATTGAAGCTCCCGACCGCAACGGCACGCTCGCGGATGTCGTTCTGGGTTTCGATACCGCCGAGGAATACGGCGATGGCAACTCGCCTTATTTCGGATTGACGATCGGACGCTACGCGAGTCGCATTGCGGGAACGACGATCACACTGGACGGCGAGACCTTCCAACTCGACGCTCCGACCGGTCGTGGCGGCGCGCCCACGCGCATGGTGCTTCATGGCGGTCC
>CAZTTI010000395.1:0-2514 GCA_964615925.1 uncultured Solibacteraceae bacterium | reverse complement strand
TATCGGCGAATTCATCGGTGTGCTCGAGTCCGAGCGCGTGCCCGGTCTCATGGAGACAGGTGAGGTAGACGACGGCCTCCCGGAACAACGCGTCTTCACGCGCCGTTCCTCCGATGTCGGGTCCGAGAGCGTCGGTGTCGGGCCGGATGTACACCTCCGCCCCCCGGCGTTCCTCCCCGTCGTCTCCTTCGATCAGGATCGGACGCATCTCGCCGTATTGACCGGCGTCCGCGCGGACCCAGTAGATTCGGATCGTGGCCTCCTCTTCCGGGGCCGGCTCGAATCGGAGCCGTCCTTCGGAAGCCTCGGCCCACGCTTCGAGTGCCCACGCCGCGAGGTCGCGGTCCGAATCCCGGTAACCGGAGCCCGGGTCGCCGTCGGCGATGAAATACGTGATGGATCGGCTCACGTCGAGCGACTGGAGGAACGAGCGCTGGAGAGGCCAGAGGACAACCGCGAAGGCGACCAGCACGGCGCCAAGGAATGCGAATCTGGACATGGCGGCCATTATGGCCGAACGTGCTGGAGGGTACCAACCGTTAGAATGGCCACGGAGGGAAAGCTAAGATGCGAAGAATGAGATCGAACCGCCTCGGGGGAATGGCCCTGCTGTTCGTCCTGCTGTTCTCGAACGGCACTCACGCCCAAGCCGATCTGTCCACCGTCACGCGGATCGAATGCCGCTTCCCGCGCATGGCCATCGGCACATGGACCAACGAGGGGGTGACGGCCGAACTCCGCGATTCCAACCTCGTGCTCGACTTCGAGTCCATCAACGCCGACGAAGCGACGGCCCAGATGGCCAGCGACTTCGGCAACTTCGACATCATCGTCCGTTATGCCGACGGGTACCTTCACTTCATCCAGTCGTTTCTGGACGGGCCGCTCCACTCGACGACGGTGCTGGAGGAAACGATGCCGGACGGAACTTGGAAGGCCATGCACTCCCGGCACGAATTCGCCCAGTTCGCCCTGCCGGGGTTTACTTCCAGCCCGGAGCAGTACTACGGAACGTGCATCCCTGTGGAGGAAGACGGCACGGACTGAGGCTGGGTCCGTCGTTCAGTTCTGGGGAACGATCGTGCAACCGGTCGGGCTGAAGTTGTCGCCGTTCGGTTCTTTCTTGAACGTCGAACTCACCGTCGGTCCGCCGTCGAGAGCCGCAACGACCGTGACGTACTCCTCCCCGAAGTCGGAGTGCTGCGCGAAAACTTCCCGGAGCCCAGAGCCCGGCGCATAGTTGGAGCGGCTCGTCAGCAGGTAACCTCCGGAAAGGTGCGTCGTGACCACTTCGAGCGCGCCCCATGCAGGAGGAGCACCCCCTCCGCGCCCCCCGCGCCCGCCACCTCCGGTGAGCCACCGCGCCGTGGAATACCCCTGAAGTGAATCCGCCTCGCCAGGGGGAGGCTCCGAATCGAAATGGAACAGCCGCGTCTGCGTCCCCTGGTCCATCTCGACCTGCAAGGTGTCCTCGTCCGCCCACGAGATGAACAATCGCCCCGGCATGCGCATGCTGCCGCCGGCGCCGTAAGCACGGCAGGGATCCGCCGTGGCCGGCGCCGCCGCTCCTCGCCCTCCGCGTCCCCCGCGGCCTCCGGTCCCGGAGGGAGGAGAATCCGGAGACATGCGCTCGATCCAGTCCTCGGTCACGAGAGAAACCCAGTATCCGGTCAGGTCGACCGGCGCAGCGTCTCGCGGTGAAGGCGCGGGACCGCCGAATCCCTGCGCCATGGCCGTGTGTGCACCCAAGAGCAGTAGTGCGGCCAGCAGGGCAAGTCTGCAGTGAGTCGAGCTGGCCACTAGTCCACCCGGCCCGACCAGACAAACTCTTCGACGGTGCCGGTGGCCGGGCGGACGACCCTGCGCACCAGCACCCGGTTGTCGGAGGTATCGCGCGCCGGCGCGCCGTCGACGACGATGAACTCCCCGGCTTTGAGCGTGAAGCGGTTCACGCCGCCCTGGGAGAGCTGTGTCACCGAACCCCACTCGCCCCCCCAGAGTTCCTTCTCCCCGTCGGCGTTGGTGACCGCGATATTGATGATGGAGTGCGGGTTCCGGAAGTTGAACTGGATGATTTCACCCTCGATCGTCACGGTCTCGTCCTCGCGATAGGTGCCGGCGAAGGAGTGATGAGCATAGGCGGCAGCGCTGGAAACGATCGCGGTCGCGATCGCGAAAACGATCAACCTTGACTTCATCGTGGACTTCATCGTGCGGTCCTCCGGGAAACTTGAGCACACGGATTATGAATCATTATAAGAACGTTTGACGCCGGAACGAACCGGACGTTTCCAATCGAAATCATTCGCCCGACGTCAGATTGCGGTAGATGGCCTCGACGAACATCGCGGCCGTCCAGGCCGGGTCGCGATCGTATCGGGGCTCGTATTCGTATGTTAACGTCCGGTCGAGCGCCTGGATGCCGGCAAGCGTCATCCCCTCGTCGATCGCAGCCTGGACGCGGTCGCGAATGATCGTCACCATGTCCCGGTACTCGAGCACGTCGTGTTCGTC
>CAZTTI010000394.1:0-3240 GCA_964615925.1 uncultured Solibacteraceae bacterium | reverse complement strand
CCGGACACACCTGGCAGGCGATCGACTATGCCGATGGCCTGGTGCGCGTTGGAGTGCAGTCCGCCGTCACGCATCCGGAAGTGGCGTTGTGGCTGCGCGAGCGCATGATCGAGGAAGGACTGCCGGTGCCGCCACCAAACCGTGTCGTCGATTCGATCTGCATCGTGGAGATCTGTATGGAGCCCGTCGTCGATTCTCTCGACGAACTGCTCGAGGTCACCGATCGATAGGCTCGCCGGCTTCTTCGGGACCGAAATGTTCGGTGAGGTAGTCGATGAGGATCGCGAGTTCCCGGTCGCTCAGCGTGGCCCCTTCGTTCAGCATGGCCCGGACCGCGTCCTCCCACAGCTCGCGCGTCCCGTCGTGTTCGCGGATCCGTCCGAGGTCGTGGCAGATCGTGCAGCGTTCCAGGAGCAATTCGCCGCCCTCGCCCTCGGGGATCGGACCGTGATTGTTCACGAGGTAGTCGATGAGGGCGATCTGGTCGATCAGCCCGACTTCGGCCCCGTGTTCGCGCATCCGGTTCAGGGTCTGGATCCATCCGTCACGATCGAGGGCCGAGGTCTCGATCCGGCGGACGTCATGGCAGGACGTGCAGGACCGGGAGACGACGGCGGCTCCGTCCGGACTCTGCCGGGGCACGGGCGACCCGGTCGCGGTCAACGTCAACAAGGCGGCTGTTGCGATCCATGCGAGCATCGTTTTCCCGATTAGACCGGAAATTAACCGTTCCGTGAGGAGGCAATCTGCGTTGATTTGTTGGAATCGGGTGTCCAGTTGCAATATGCTCGTGTTTCGCTTGAGTTCGCCTCTGGTCTGATGGTATCCAGACTGTAAGTTCTTGTGTTTGATTGGTTCGGAAAGGAATCTCAACTCATGCCCAGTCTGCGGAAAACAGCACTCGCGGCCACCTTGGTTGTTTCGTTGGGGGCGTTTGGAACGCGTGTCGAAGCCCAGGGGCTTCTGGACGAGTTTCCGCGGACCGCGGACGGCCGACCGGATCTCGGCGGAGTATGGCAGGCGATGAACACCGCGCACTGGGATGTCGAGCCGCACATGGCCGATTACCCGGTCCTGCTCGAGTTGGGCGCGCAGTTCGCGATCCCGCCGGGACAGGGCGTCGTCCGGGATGGCGAGATCCCCTATCTTCCCGAGGCACGCGCACAGAAGGAAGCCAATTTCGAGAACCGGCTCGGGAACGACCCGGAGGCAAAATGTTACATGGGGGGCGTCCCCCGATCGACCTACATGCCGTATCCGTTCCAGATTTTCCAGGGCGACGAAAACATCATGATCGTGTACCAGTTCGCGACGGGGCTCCGGACGATCTTCGTCGGCGGGACCGATGAAGCGCCGATCGATACGTGGATGGGGTGGTCCAACGGCCGCTGGGAAGGGGACACGCTGGTGGTCGAGGTGACGGGCCTGAACGGACAGACGTGGCTGGACCGGGCCGGAAACTTCCTGACGTCGAATGCACGCGTCATCGAGCGATATACGCCGACGGGGCCGAACCACCTGAATTACGAAGCCACGATCGAAGATCCCACGCTCTTTTCCGCGCCGTGGACGATCGAGATGCCGTTGTACCGGCGGGCCGAGGAGGACTTCCGCTTGCTCGAGTTCAAGTGTGTCCCGTTTTCCGAGGAGATTCTGTACGGCCACCTGCGCCGGGTGCCATTGGAAGAGTCAGAAGAAGATTAAACGGAGGATTCAAATGCGTCATTACAGTGCCAGGCCATCGGGTATCGTCGCCGGTACGATTGCGGTGGCGGTGCTCCTCAGTATGTCCCCGGTGACGTTCGCCCAGTCCGGGGAGACGAAATTGACCAGTTGGGGAGAGCCGGACATCTCCGGCCAGTTCACCCAGTCCCAGATCGTTCCGCTCGAACGCCCGCGCGAGCTCGGGGACCAGGAGTTCTACACTCCGGAAGAAGCGGCGGCCCGGATGGCCGCGCGTCTGGCTCCCAGCAATGATGAGCCCGAGGAACGCCAGAGAGGTACACGGGCGGACGTCCACTACGACTTCGACCAGTTCGGGTTGAGCCAGAACCAGGGCGCTGTGGCCGAGAACGCTCGGACGTCGATCGTGACGATCCCCTCGAACGGGCGAATCCCGGAGACCGTCGACGCCGTTGAGGCCCGGAGGGAAGAGCGTGCCGCGGCCAACCGCGGACGCGAGTTCGACGGTCCGGAGAACCGGTCCCTGACCGAGCGGTGCATCTTGTGGTCGAGCACGATCGCGCCGATCCTGCCCGGCGGCTACAACAGCAACATGCAGATCGCGCAGAGTCCCGGCTACGTCATCATCCAGTCGGAGATGGGTGACCCGCGCATCGTCCCGACCGACGGACGGGAGAACATCGGCGACGACGTCCGGCAGTGGAACGGTAGCTCCGTTGGTCACTGGGAAGGCGACACCCTCGTCATCGAGACGACGAATTTCCGCGAAGAGGTGGCCTGGAGAAACGCCAGCGAGAACATCAAGGTGACCGAACGCATCCGGCGCCTGGACGAGGACACGGTCGAATATTCGTTCCTCGTCGAGGACCCCGAGACCTGGTCCGAACCGTGGGGGGGCGTCTATCCGCTCGATCCCCTCGGAGGCATGCTCTACGAGTACGCCTGCCACGAGGGAAACTATGGAATCGCAAACATCCTGGCCGGGCAGCGCGCCGAAGAAGCGCGCGCGGCCGGAGATCAGTAGGTCGCCGGGAGGTCCACATGAACAGACTGATCAGAGCTGTGATGGTCGTCGGGATTGGCGTTGTGTTGTCCGCAACGACGGTTCCGGTTTGGGGGCACCACGCCTTTGCCACGGAGTTTGACGCGAACCGTCCTGTCCAATTCACGGGCACGGTGACCAAGGTCGAGTTGATCAATCCGCATTCGTGGATTCACCTGGACGTGGAGAACGAGGACGGGACCGTGGCCAGTTGGATGATCGAGGGCGGGAGTCCGAACGCCCTGCTCCGCCGTGGCGTGACGAAAGATACGATCCCGGTCGGCGCGGAACTCGTTGTCGACGGATACGGGTCGCGCGACGGAGAGAACAAGGCCGTCGGTGTGGACGTGACGTTCTCCGACGGCACCGCGCTTTTCCTTGGAGGATCCCAGCCGGACGCGCAGCGAGACGCACAGAGATAAGAGAGAAGAATTTCCGGCGCCACAGGAACGGGCCCCCGGAAGGGGGCCCGTTCTCATTATTCCATCAGTCCGCCCAGGTCGTAGGCGGACACC
>CAZTTI010000393.1:0-6685 GCA_964615925.1 uncultured Solibacteraceae bacterium | reverse complement strand
GAACTTGTGGGCCGCGTGAAACTCCATGAGGGCGCTCCGCGTCTTCCGGGGGATGTCGTGCCACCGGCGGTAGGCAAAGACCCGCGAGACGAAGTTCTCTCTCAACCGCGGATCGTTCAGGCGCCCTTCTTCCTCCACCGGCAACGTCGGAAAGGCCGTCATAAAGGTCTCGGCAAAGAGGCCCCGGCCTTTTCCGTTCGGGACGCCGTCCTTGTACACCTTCACGCGGTGGACGCCGCACGAAGGTGAACTGCGCTTGAAGACGTAGCCGCAGAGGTTTTCTTCGGCAAGCGCTCGTACCCGGCGCCGCGAAAAGTCGAGCATGGCCGCCGTGTGATCCGTTCCGGTGGCCGGGGCCATCATCCGGACGCTCCCGTCGACCTCAACCAGCCGCATCGGATCCCGTGGAGTGGGCATTCCCGCCTCGACCTCGGGGCAGACGGGAACCCACTCGACATACTTTCCGAATCGGTCGACGAGAAACGCGTCGCGCTTATGGCCCCCGTCGTACCGGACCTTCTCGCCGAGAAGGCAGAGGGATATGCCGATCCGGACGCGGTCAGGTCGGTCCCGAATTTGATCATTCGGGGAAGAGTTCGGTGTCATCATCTTCGACGTTTCATTCTAACCACCGGGCGCCCCCAATCGCGAACGAACCGGTGGTCGAAACCGTGTGAGCCCGCTACCCTTGAACCCTCCCGACGAATCGGAAATACGACCAGAGCCCCGCGAGACCGGACCCGGTGACCTCGAGTTCGGGCTCGAACCTCGCGGCCAGCTCTCGCGCATACGGCCGATCCAGATGGACTCGATTGAGATTCATCCAACGGACGAAGGTCTTGGTCCGCACGTTCCGCCGGGACAGGCAGAAGTCCACGACCCCGATCCGGCCTTCGGGCGCGAGCTCTCGGCGTGCGCAGTCCAGGGCTGCCGTCCATGAAGGGATCATCGACAGCGAATAGGAAAAGACCACGGCGTTCGCCCAACCCGGCCGAATCGGCGACGATCCGTATTCGCTCTCCACGGCCTGCACGTTCATCCATCCGTGACTCTCGATACGCGCCCTGGTTCGTTCGATCATGGGACGCGCGCAGTCGACGGCCACGATTTCACCCGTGGTGCCCACTCGGGATCGAATCCGTTCGAGGTTGGCTCCGGTTCCCGAGCCGACCTCGATCACGCGGTCGCCGTTCTTGAGTTTGAGATCGGCGATGATCTGGCGCCGGCCGAACAGGAACATCCAGCGGGTCTGGTCGTAGATCCGGGCCTGGAGGCCGTAATACCGGCTCATCGCCTGAACGTGAGCCGAAGAGGGCGAACTCATGGGGTTAATCGCGCCATGTGGAACGAGCCGTAGGTGACCGCGAGCCAGTCCATGTGATCAAGCAGGACGAAGATCGAGTATAGCCCCTCAGCCGAGGCCAGGAAACGCGCGAGGCTCGCGGTGTGGGGGAAGATCCGCGTTCCATTCTCGCGAAGCGTGTCGTAATAGCCGTCGGTATTGGCGGTGACCCGCATCTGGTTGTCGGGAACGCCCACCAGCGACATGGCCGTCGGGCTCCCGACGAGCCACGCCGTGGCCGGTTCCACAGCTGCGGTGCGACTTCGTTCCGGTAGAAGAAACGGTGAATTTCCAGGGCGGCTGTCGCTCAGTCAGGAATCAGGAACGTTCCGGGGATGCCCCGATCGAGCGTCAAGAGTCTCGCGTCGTGCGATTCGGCGAGTCGAAGCAGGTGAGCATCCGTCGTCCGTGAAGCGTGACGACACCACTCCGGGAATTCGTCGGACGGTTGATCATCCGGCAGGAAAACATGGGTCTTCCCGAGCGACTTCAGCATTCCGGCCAGCGTCCTGCTCGCATCTTCCACGGTCACACGGCCGCCCGTCCGCTGAACGGAAACGCGCACGAATCCCAACTCGGGGATCGCAGACGTCAGGAGTTCGTCCGCCTGACGTCTGGCGGATGAGATCCAGATTGCCGTGCGACGGTGTTCGACGTGATCGGCCCAACCCCAAGCGACCAGAACGTTGACGTCCAGGAGATATTTCAAGGGAAGTCCGACAGGAGATCACGAACCGCTTCGGTGGTGAGCGGCGGTTCGTTCTGGGGGGCGGCGAAGATCATCGCGCCGGTATGCAGGCAACGGACGCGCCGGTGCTTCTTCGTGGTCTGAACCTCCCCTTTTGCTTTCCGCCGGAGGTATTCGGAAACACTCAACCCCTCTGCCCGGGCGCGGGCGCGAATCAGTCGCGCTTCCTCCTCGGTTACCTTGAACGTCAACGTGGTCATGGTAATACGGTATTACCGCGCCGCAATCAAGTCAAGGCGAGACAGCCCGGAGGAATTTACTCCTCTGGCTCGATCCGGAGGACCGCTCCCTCGTTTTCATCCGTCACCAGATACAGCAGCCCGTCGGGGCTCTGCTCGACGTTGCGGATCCGCTGCCGCAACTCAATCAGCATGGCCTCGCGACGGATCTCCTCCTGGTTCTGGTTGAAAACGACCCGGTGCAACTGTCCGGTTCCCGCGATCCGGCCGTAGGTCAGCCCGCCGACGAAGAGGTTCCCCTGCCAACCGGGGAAAACGCCGCCCGTATAGAACGTCATTCCGGCGGCCGCGATCGAAGGCACCCAAAAGACGACGGGGCTTTCCATCTCTTCCATCCAGGTGCGTTCCGACACTCGCGGTCCCGAATATTCGCGACCGAAACTGACCAGGGGCCATCCATAGTTCGCCCCGGCCTTCAGGATATTGACCTCGTCGCCACCCTGGGGACCGTTTTCGTTCTCCCAGATCTCGCCCGTCACCGGATGCACGGCGAGGCCGAGCATGTTCCGATGACCGAGCGTGAAGATCTCGGAAAGGTAACCGTCCCTTCCCACGAACGGGTTGTCGGCGGGCACGCGGCCGTCATCGTGGAGGCGGATGATCTTCCCCTGATGGCTCATGGGATCCTGGGCGATCGCATCGTTGGCTCCGCCGATTCCCATGTAGAGGAATCCGTCGGGCCCGAAGATCAACGGCGCGCCGGCCGGGGGACCGCCCATCTGGGTCCGTGCGGCGAACAGTTCTGCCACGTCGACCAGCGCCATCCCGTCGAGACGCCCTCGAACGAGAGTGGGCGTATGGTCGCCGTCCGCGAGCGGCTTCGTGTAGGTCAGGTAGACCAGACGGTTGTTCTCGAAGTCCGGATGAAGGGCAACCTCGAGCAGTCCTCCGGTTCCCGCCACTTCGGGGACTCCCGAGATGGGAGTCGGGTCGAGACTCCCGCCCCGGAGGATCCGCAGCCGGCCGGGAAGCTCGGTCACGAGCATGTCCCCATTCGGGAGAAACGCCAGGCTCCAGGGATGGTCGAGCTCGTTGGTCACGATGGCCACGCGGATCCGGCCTTCGGCCGTGTCGAAGACCGACGGAGCCTGGGCCAGGGTTCGGGCGGGAATGCGTCCGCCGCGCTGTGCGAAGGCGGAGGTGAAAAGTGCGGTGAAGACGACTGCGCACACCGTTCCGGATCGAATGAGACTCGTCATGTCGTGTCCTCGGGTCATGGGAGTGTACGAATTCTACCCCGTCCCGCGTCGAGTTGCCGCGAATCAATCGGACGGCGATCGCCGGAACGGGTTCCCAATCCGTGTTCGCTGTACTACCATATGCGTTCGGAACCTGCGGCCAACATCGATCACTTTACTCCGCTTCTGACCACACGAGGAGGCCCGTAGACGATGGTCACATCTGCGAAGACATCCGGTCTGTTGACGATCCTTGTACTCATTCTGGCCCCGGCGCCAGCCGCGGCCCAGTTCGGCCGACTGATCGATCGGGCGACGCGCGCGGTCACCGACGAGGTCGGCGACAACGTCGAAGCCCTCCTTCGCGATGGGGTCCGGTGCGTCATGGGCGACGATGCCTGCGTCGCGGCGGCCCGCGCGGAAGGGAAAACGCCGGTGATGACCGACGCCAACGGCGAGGTCCTCACCGACGACGACGGATGGCCCTATACCAACCCGGCCGACGTGCCGCCCGAGGTGGCGGCTGCGGCGGCCCCCGCCGCCACGGGCGAGGCTCCGGGAACCGGTGTCTGGGTCAACTACGACTTCGTTCCGGGCGATATCGTCATGTTCTACGACGATTACATGGGCGGCCGCGTGGGGGATTTCCCGCGGCGCTTCGAGCTGCTGGAAGGCAACTGGGAGGTGGCCGAATCGCAGGGCGTCCGGTACGTCCGGGCGACGGCCGGGGGCGCAGTGGCGATTCCGCTGCCTGGAACGCTTCCCGAGCGGTTCACCATGGAGTTTCCGGCCAGCGTGTCGCACGGCAACGCGTCGATTCGTGTGAGCACCGCTCCGATCCGCGAATACACGGGATCGACGCCCACTCTGGCGTACGCCGACGCAGGGTTGCGTCCGGAGAAGGACCAGAGCCCGCGAACGATGACCACCAA
Organism: uncultured Solibacteraceae bacterium; assembly: GCA_964615925.1. Lineage (GTDB taxonomy): Bacteria > Acidobacteriota > Terriglobia > 20CM-2-55-15 > 20CM-2-55-15 > JAJEDW01. Next base: position 2,246 of record CAZTTI010000393.1, on the reverse strand, counting down.
GCGCGACAGCGTGAGAGGGGATGTCATGGTGACGTTCCGGATCATGGCCGATGGCGCATACATGAAGATGTACCTCGACGACCACCGCGTGGCGAACGCGCCGAACGCCGTGTTTCCGAGGACCGACCGGCTGTATCTGACGGTGTCCTCCGCCTCGGACGGCAACCCGATCATGATCGGTCCGATGCGGATTGCTGCCGGAGGACTCGACCTCTATGACCGCCTCGAGCGCGACGGGCGCGTTGCAACCCACGGCATCCTCTTCGCCTCCGGCAGCGACGCCATCCGACCGGAGTCGACGCCGACGTTGACCGAGATCGGGACGATGCTCGATCAGTATCCCGACCTGAGGCTCACCATCGAGGGGCACACCGACAGCCAGGGAGACGACGCCTCCAACCAGGACCTCTCGAACCGCCGGGCAGCGGCCGTCAAGGCGTACCTGGTGAACACCCACGGTGTGGATGCCGGACGGCTCGACACCGCCGGGTTCGGGGAAGGCCGTCCGGTGGCCGACAACGGATCACCCGAGGGGCGGGAGCAGAACCGACGCGTTGAACTGGTGCGGCAGTAATTCGAACGGAGCACTGGACAACGATCTCGCGCACGGAGTGGACGACTGGATTGCAGCCTGACATTGGATATGCGGTTCAGCGGGGGACTCTGTCCGGGGAAACTCGCCGACGGCCGCGTCCCTGGAAGGTCCTTCATCGCCAGATCCGCGTAATCCCGCGAACGCCATCGAATCTGGCGTCGAAGCTCAGGATGCGCTCGACCCCATGACGCCGCATGACGGCCACATGGAGGGCGTCGCGCGCTGAAAGCCCACTTTCCGATTCCAGAACGTCCCGGGCGCGTTCGACATCGACGAGATCGATCGGAAAGACCGTGTCGGTCACCTCGGTGAGCCATTGGAAAGCTGGCCGGATCGCATCCGGGCGACGGATCGCCGAATAGCGATGAAGGATCTCCTGGAAGACTTCCGCGTCGGAAACCAACGGAACACCTTCGGCGAACGAGCGGTCGAGCAGGCGCCGGGCGTCGGACTTCAGCGGATGCTCCGCCCCAATCAGGTACATCGGGATATTGGAGTCAACCAGGATCACAAGTGGGATCACGAAGGCCGCTGGAGATATCCACGCTCAATTTCTTCCAGCATTCCTTCGATGCCGGACACCGGAAACGTATGTTCCGCAGCCTTCCGCGTGGCCTCGAGCTTGGTCTCGGGCGATATTCGGGACCGTTCCTTGCGCGCCGCGCGGAGGGTCTGGCGCACCCACTCCGCGACCGTCATCCGCTCACGCTCGGCGATCTGACGAATCTCCTCCAGCTCGGTTTCGTCGAGCAGGACTTGCAGGCGCTTAGTCATGAGATGAGTGTATATGACTCATATTGATGAGTAAAGCGCTGCGAGCCCCACCGGGGAATCCTGCTCGAGATCGATCCGGCCAACGGGGAAGGGTTGATCGTCCGTCCGCGAGGGAGGTTCGGCCGACCGGCTCAGCTCGACTGAAAGTCCGCAACGGTATTGCCGAATTTCATGAAATTCAGCAGAAGCGTTGCCGGAGTTTGCTACGACGAGCGGTCGTTAGATCATATACCGCTCGTGATCGATGAGCTTCTTCGCGATCGTTCGCCGCAACCCGACGACGTCGACCGGTTCCACGTCCGTCAGCTTTGCGATCAGGCTGAGCTGTTCGACTCCCTTCCCGCCTTTCAGGCAGCGTCCCAAGATTTCGCGCGCTGAGGCTGCCAAGCGACCCGCGGCGGCGTTCCGGTACGCGCGAGCGATTAGGTGGGCGTGGCAGTCCCTTCCGGATGCCTGGATCTTCCGTGCCCGAAGCCAGACCGACTCCATCGTGTAGGTTTCGATCAACATGTCGGCGAGGTGCATGAGGACCTCCTGTTCGCTGTCCAGGCCGTCTCCCAAAGACGTCTGGGCCAAGCCGACGGCCCAGTGCGTGAGTTGCTTCGCTGAAGAGACAATGCGTTCGTCCGACGACGAACCGGAAAGATCGACCTCGGTCGGCGGATAGAGCGGATCCTCATTCATCAACATGCGGGGAATGATCAGGCGATTGATCTCGTTCGTTCCTTCGAAGATGCGGTTGATCCGGGCGTCGCGATAGGCACGCTCGACCTTGTAGTCGGCGTGGTACCCGTATCCCCCGTGGATCTGAACGCCCTCGTCGACGACATAGTCGAGCATCTCGGTGCCGAAGACCTTGACGATCGAGCACTCGGCC
>CAZTTI010000392.1:0-2750 GCA_964615925.1 uncultured Solibacteraceae bacterium | reverse complement strand
AAGCCGAAGACGTTCAGCCGATGGTTGATCGTGACCACGACGACGTCTCCGCGCCGGGCGAGGTTCGCACCGTCGGTAACGGGTGACGAGCCCGAACCGCTGGAAAAGCCTCCGCCATGGCACCAGAGCATGACGGGACGGCGGCCGTTGTCGTCGACTCGGGGGGTCCAGACGTTCAGAACCAGACAGTCTTCCCCTTCGGCGGGCAGGTCTCGACCGGCAACGGCCAGCGGCGACGTGCCCGGCCCGGCACCCGGCTCGCGCTGCGGCGCGCTGGGCCCGAACTCGAGCGCATCGCGCACTCCGGCCCATGGCTCCGGCGGTCGGGGCGGCATGAAACGGTTCCTGCCAGCCGTCGTCGCCCCGTACGGAATACCCCGAAAGGTTCGGATCCCTTCGATTTCGGTTCCCCGAACTCGCCCGGTCGCGGTCTCGACGGTGACGGCAGTTCCCTGACCCCGGACCGACGGTCGGAGCAGAAGGCCCGTACCGGCCACCCACACTGCGGCGCGCTGGAAAAAGACCCTTCGCGTATGGGTCATGGTATCCCTCCTCAATCGGTGCAGGCGACGGCCTGCGGCCGCGCGACGGTTGACATGATACCCCTTGTCGGCTTCTTCGGGATCGACCGACGGCTGCCAGGGGAAATCAAACGCATGCTTACCGTCTTGGTTCAGAAGCCGATCGCGCGCGGCCGCAGGCCGTCGGAGGTCAGAGATTCGAATCCTCTCCCCTGACCCTTCTTTGATAGACTCCCGTTCGGCGTTCCGCACAGGATCGCGGGGCACGGTGGATGAGGAGAATTGCGATGAACCGACTGTTCCTATACGGTGTTGCCACAGTCCTCGTACTAACCACCTTGGGACTGAATCGAGTCCTGCTGCAAGCCCAGCCCAGGGGGCAGCGTGGTCCGCAGCGCGCGCCGGCAACCGCCGAAGACCTCGTGGATATTGCGAAGCTTGCAGAACTACCAGCGTGGACACCGGGCGCCGGGGAAGGAGATTATTCTATCGGACCGGACTACGCTCCCGCGCCTGAAGAAACCCTACGTGTGGGGATCCCGCACGGCAAGCTGGTGGAGTTCTACTTGCATTCCGCCGACAGCAAGATCTATCCCGGCACTGATGGTCCGTTCGACCGCCTGGTTTCCGTCTACATTCCGAGCCAGTACGTACCCGGGACACCAGCGCCGTTCATTTTTTCCGCCGACTCCTACGGCCTGCGTGACCGCCAACTGGCCAACATTCTCGACAACATGATTGCAGATGGCCGACTGCCCGTGATGGTTGCGGTGATGGTCGCCAACGGAGGCTCCCAACGCAGCCTGGAATACGACACGGTTTCCCCCGTCTTCGCCGACTTCGTCGAAACCGAAGTGATCCCGCGCGTTGAGGAAGAAACGGGGGTCACGCTGACGAAGGATCCGGAAGGCCGCATGACGTATGGGGGGAGTTCCGGCGGCGCAATGGCACTCACGATGGCCTGGTTCAGGCCGGACTTGTACCATCGGGTCCTTTCCTACTCCGGGACCTTTGTCGACCTGAGGCAAAACCCGGAAGCGCCCCACGGCGCCTGGGAATACCACGAGAACTTTTTCGCCAACAATCCAGTCCGGCCCTACCGCATCTGGATTCATGTATCGGAGAACGACCTCGGCGCGAACACCGCGTCGGCGGATCGCCGTAACTGGGTGATCGCGAACCAGCGACTAGCAAAAGTCCTCAAAGACAAGGGGTATCGCTATCAGTTTGTGTACTCGAAGAACTCGGGGCATGTGGATCGCGAAGTGATTCGGCAGACGCTGCCACAGGCGCTGGAATACATCTGGGAAGGTTATCCTATCGGCCAGTAGGCTCCGATCAGCGAACGCCAAACCGCTCTCCAAGGACTGGTGCGGCCAGCGACAGCGACAACTCCGGAAACACGTTCGAGTTCATTCAACGGCGGTAGCGGAGCGTCTGGGACGACGCACACCGGCCGCCACTGCGCCACGCCGTCTGCCACCCACCGACGTCCCCAAAGTCCTGCGGTCATCCGAATCGAACGCCGACGGGCCGGAAGACCGGACATTGAAGTACAATGGCCTACCTCCAGAGCGACACATGAGCACACCAGTACTGATCGCCGGCGGAGGCATCGGCGGCTTGAGCGCGGCACTGACCTTGCATCAGATCGGTGTGCCGTGTGTGGTCTTCGAATCCGTCGCCGACATCATGCCCCTCGGCGTGGGCATCAATCTTCAGCCCAATGCCGTGCGCGAACTCTACGACCTGGGTTTCGGTCCGGAATCGCTCGACACGATCGGCCTCCAAACGAAGGAATGGGCCCTGGTCGGTCTGAACGGCAATGAAGTCTATTCCGAACCGCGGGGTTTCGGGGCCGGCTACAAGTGGCCGCAGTATTCCGTGCACCGGGGCCAGTTGCAGATGCTGCTGTATCGCACGGCCGTGGAGCGCCTCGGCGGAGACTCCATACGGACAGGCCTGAAGGTCACGGGATACCGCCACCACCCGGGAGGGAAGGGAGTCACGGCGTTGATCGAGAGCCGCGACGGCCGCCGCTCCGAAGTCGAGGGGGCCGTGTTGATCGGGGCCGATGGCCTGCATTCCGCGGTGCGCCAGCAGATGCACCCCAGTCAGCCTCCCATCCAGTGGGGAGGAGCAATCATGTGGCGCGGCGTCACCGAGGGCAAGCCGATCCGGACCGGCGCGTCCTTCGTGGGCCTCGGCACCCACCGCCACCGCGTCGTG
>CAZTTI010000391.1:0-10163 GCA_964615925.1 uncultured Solibacteraceae bacterium | reverse complement strand
CGGACGGTGCTCGGTCTGACGGTTCATCCCGTGACGGGCCAGGTCTGGGAGACCGAAAACGGACCGCAGGGGGGTGACGAGGTCAACATCCTCGAGCCCGGCGCAAACTACGGATGGCCCGTGGCCACGTATGGCCGGGATTACGACGGCACGGTGGTCTCGAGCACTCCGCGTCCGGAGGGTATGGTTCCGCCCGTCGTGTTCTGGGTGCCGTCGATCACGGCCTCCGGTATCGTCATCTACGACGGGGAAGCGTTTCCAGCGTGGCAGGGGAATCTCTTCGTGGGATCGATGACGACGGGACGCATCCCGCGAACCGGGCACATCGAAAGGATCGTGTTCGCCGACAATGGCGGGGAGTTGCGCCGTGAGGTCCTGCTCGATGACCTGGATCAGCGGATCCGCGACATCCGGCAGGGTCCCGGCGACCTGCTGTACATCCTGACCGACGAGAACGAGGCCGCGCTGCTCAGGATGGAGCCCGTAATTCAGGGACAGTGAGCAATTTCACTGAAATTGCTCACTGTCCCTCATTGTCCCTCATTTACTCGAAGCTTCGTTCGAACAGTTCATCGATCGCGTCCCGGCCATTCTGCTCGAGGACGCGCGAGCCGCTGCCCGTGATACCGACGTGTCCGAACTCGGGAGGATCGATGGGGTGCCACGTCTGGCCTTGCCAGACCGACCAGCCGTTGGCGTGTTGGTCGAAGACGAAGAGCGGTTTGTTGCAGAGCTTGGCGAATTCCGCACCCCAGCCGGTCCCTCCCTTGACCGTCCCGTCGTCCAGGATCTGTCCGATGATGTAGACCTCCTGGCCGTTGTTGACCTGGTGCCAGATGGACTGCAGGATCTTGCGAAACCGGGGCGTGTCGGGATACGCACGGTTCATGAGCCGGCTGACGTAAGCCAGGCTGACGTCGCCCTGGAGGAGCTCGGCCTGGGTCAGGATCCGGATCCCGCGTGTCCGCTCGTTGGTCTGTCCATCGAACGAGAAATTGACCTCTTCGACCCCGTAACGCTCCGCAGCAGATCCGAAAGCGGCTTCGGCCCCTTTCGCAGCCCCGCTGAACAAAATGCACTCCTCAGGCTGCATGTGCTCCCCCGTATGAAGAGACAGTATTGTCTTTGAAGTGTCCGGGGCTGTCCAGACCCTAAATCTCCGGGTCTCGGATCGCTTTTGGGGATCTGGCAGTCGGTTGCCGGATCGGTGGGCCAATACTAAATTCAGCAGAACAAAAATAAAGGCAGGAATAAATGAAATAGAGCGTATACAATCTGGGGTCGCGTTGGGAACCTTCGGGATCGGGGACAGCTGGTCGACCGAAGGAATGGACTCCGGGTTTCGCGTCGCGGCTCGCCTGAGATCAGGAAGCGAATGCATGGCCAGTCAATCCCCAACCTCCCGCCCGAGCGAACGCGAGGGCGACGTCCTACTTTCGGACCCGAGGACCTGGTCCGGGAGATCCGTTCGACCATGATGGGCAACGGGGGCCGGCGCATTCTGGTCGTCGACGACGAATCGGACGTTCGCTTGTTCCTTCGCAAGGTCCTCGAGAAAGCCGGCTACGAAGTACTCGAGGCCGCCGACGGCGATCAGGCCATTCGTTCGGTCTCGTCCAACCACATCGACCTGGCCATCATCGATCTGGTGATGCCGCACCAGGACGGTATCGGGACGATCCAGACACTGAGACGGACCTTGCCCGGAATCGGCATCATTGTGATCTCCGGAGCCTTCGAGGGACGTTATCTGAAGACGGCGGAAACGCTCGGCGCCGATGTCGCGCTGGCCAAACCTTTCGTCGCGGACGAAGTCCTCGATGCCGTCGTCCGCGTTCTGCGGGCCCGCGGGCGCCATCGGGCAAGCGACGACAAATAGCGTTCGGGAGCCACGCGGTGACGCGGCCTCGTTCAAGGATGAGGTCTATCCCTCAGAACTTCGAACAGTCGATCACGAACCGGTACTTCACGTCTCCTTTGAGGACGCGCTCGTAGGCCTCGTTGATCTGGTCCGGATCGATCAGCTCGATGTCGCTCCCGATTCCGTGTTTCCCGCAATGGTCGAGCATTTCCTGAGTTTCGCGAATGCCGCCCACCAGCGAGCCCATGATGCGCCGTCCCCCGAAGATCAGCGGCATCGTTCCGAGCTTGAGCGCGTCCGGAGATGCTCCGACCAGGATCAGCGTGCCCTCCGGCTTCAGACAGTTCAGCGGCCCGTTGATGTCGTGTTTGGCCGAGATCGTATCGAGGATGGCATCGAATCGGCCCGCCAGGTTTTCCATGGCGTCCGGTTCGGTGGTCACGACGAACTCGTGGGCGCCGAGTTGTCTGGCGTCGGCCGCTTTTCCTCGGGAGCGGCTGAAGACCGTGACCTCGGCGCCGAACGAAACGGCGAGCTTCACGCCGATGTGGCCCAGTCCGCCGAGGCCCATCACCGCGACACGCGAGCCTTTTTCCAGACCGGCCTTCCGGAGGGGCGAGTAGGTGGTGATTCCGGCGCAGAGCAGGGGCGCTGCCGACGCCGGATCCAGTCGGTCGGGAACGCTGAAGACGAAGTGCTCGTCGACGACGATCTGATTGGAGTAGCCCCCGAACGTCTGTGTCTTTCCGTCCGAGTCGACGCTTCCGTACGTCATCGTGAAGCCGTTTTCGCAGTAGTTTTCCTTCCCGTCGTGGCACGCCCGGCACGTGCGGCACGAATCGACGAAGCAGCCGACGCCGACCTGTTGTCCCTCCTTGAACCTTCCCGCCTCTTTCCCGGTCTTCACCACGTGACCGACGATCTCGTGTCCCGGCACGCACGGAAACGACGCAATCCCCCATTCGTCCCGCGCAAAGTGGATGTCGGAATGGCAGATGCCGCAGAAATCGATCGCGATATGTACATCGCGCTCGCCCGGAGTCCGGCGTTCGAATTCGAAGGGGCCGAGGGGGGTGTTTGCGGATACGGCAGCAAAACCTCTGGTTCTCATTCTGGCCTGCATGGGGGCCTCCGGCGTGCAGTGAGCCGGATGGTCCCTGATTTCCGGCATTGGGGCGCTCGTCGGTGTGATCATCCGGACAGGGGGGATCACCGGAGTTCTCTGAGGATGCTTAACGCATTGAAGACTCCTCAGGTAGGACTCGAACCTACAACCCTTCGGTTAACAGCCGAATGCTCTACCATTGAGCTACTGAGGATCGCTCTCGGGATGCGGTCGCTCCCCGTATAGCCCGTCGAGATTAGCAAAGAGGCCGATAAAGTTCAATTCGGCTGCGGGCGTCACGTACGTAATCGGGCGAGGGTCGAGCCCTGATCCGGAAGGACGTAAAACACGGCCACGTCGGGATGTTTCTCGAGAATGGACCCGACGATCGTTTTCTGGACCCCGATTCCCCGCCCGTGGATGATGCGGACCTCCCGGAAGCCCTTCCGGACGGCCTGATAGAGGTACTCCTCGACGACGGCCCGCACTTCCCGCGGCTGGAACGTGTGCAGGTCGATCGTGTCCTCGATCGGGATCTCGTGCATTCCGTCTCGATTATGGACCCCGTCCCCCGCTAGAATCGAAGGTTTCATGAAGTATTACGTCCGCACCTACGGTTGCCAGATGAACGTGGCCGATTCCAATGAAATGGGACGCCACCTCGAGGCCCGGGGTGCGCTCCTGACCGACGATCCCGACGACGCCCAGATCTATCTGGTCAACACCTGTACGGTCCGGCAACACGCCGAAGACCGGGCGCTGTCGGAGATCGGCCGCCTCCGGTGCTGGAAGGAACAGGCGGCTGGGAGACGGGTCGTCATCACCGGTTGCGCCGCGGAACGGACCAAAGACTTTCTCGAGCGGCGCTTTCCCCACATTGACCTTGTCGTGGGCGCGAAATCCATCGAGAATTTTTCGGCAAGCATCGATGGATTGCTGGACGCCCTGATCGCGTCGCGGCCTTCCGAGATGCGGGCGAACGACGAGAGTCTGGACTACGCGTCGGGTGTGTCCAACTCGAACGTGGCGTCGTTCGTGACGATCATGCGCGGCTGCAACTACTCCTGCACCTACTGCATCGTGCCGTCGGTCCGCGGGCGGGAGAGCTACCGGCCGATGGACGAAGTGCTGGCGGATGTCCGCGAGCGGGTGGAGGAAGGCGTTTCCGACATCACGCTCCTCGGACAGACCGTCAACTCCTACCACCGCGACGGGAAGGGCGGGAAAAACTCCGATTTCGCCGATCTTCTCGAAGCCGTCGGTGCTGTCGACGGGGTGAAGCGGATCCGCTTCATCAGCCCGCACCCGTTCTACATGACCGAGCGCGTCATCGAAGCGATGGCCACGGTTCCCGCGGTATGCGAGGGCCTGCACCTGCCGGTCCAGTCCGGGTCGAATGCGATGCTCCGTGCCATGTTGCGCAACTACACGCGCCAGAGTTACCTCGAGCTCGTCGGCAAGCTCCGGCGGGCGATGCCGGATATCGTCCTCTCCACCGATGTGATCGTGGGGTTCCCCGGCGAGACCGAAGAGGATTTCCGCGAGACGCTGTCCCTCGTCGATGAAGTCCGCTTCGACTGGGGATTCATCTTCAAGTATTCGGCCCGGGCGGCAACGGCCGCGGCCGCGCTCGATCCGCATCCCGAATCGTTAATCGAGGCCCGTCATGCCGAGTGCCTGGCCCTGGCCGAGCGGATTGGCGCCGATGCTCGACGGCGATTCGACGGAACGGTTCAGGAAATCCTCGTGGAAGAGTCGGATCCGGGGACGGGCAGTGTCGGCCGCACGCGGGGGAACTTCAAGGTGCGTCTGGAGGAAGTCGTCCAACCCGGCACATCGGTCGACGTGCGGATCACCAGCACCGACCGCATCACGTTCGACGGAGAGGTGTGTCCTACAATTCGATCTCTGTCAGGTCCTTCGCCACGGTGATGTTCTCGAATTCCGGCCGGGCCTGGTCGGCGATCTTCTTGATCTCGCGATTGTCGTAGCGGCTGCTGAAGTGCGTGGCGACCAGCCGCCCGCAGCCCGCCTCACGGGCCACCCGCGCGGCGTCTTCCATCGTCGAGTGCTTGCGCTCCCGGGCCATCTCGATCCCGTCCGGGCCGAACGTCGTCTCGTGAACCAGGGCCGTGCACGATTCGGCCAGCTCGATCGACCGTTCGGTGAACTGCGTATCCAGGCAGTAGGCGACCGATTTTCCCGGACGCGGCGGGCCCACGACCTCGGATGGGTCGATCGTCCGGCCGTCCTCGAGGGTGACCGGCGCGCCACGCTGGAGCTTTCCGTAGAGCGGGCCCCGCGGAATTCCCAATTCCCGGGCCTTTTCCAGGTTGAACACTCCGGGGCGGTCCTTTTCGGAAAAGCGCCATCCGAGGCAGAAGATCGAGTGATCGAGCGGCAACGCATCGACCGCGTATTCCTCTTCGTCGAGCACCCGGCCGCGAAATCCCCGGGAAAACTCCTCCACCTTGACCGGGTAGCTGAACTTCAGGCTGCGGGTCCGGAACGACACGTTCAGGAACTGGGACAGTCCCTGGGGGCCGAAAACGTTCAGCGGAGTTTCCCGGTTGTCCAGGTGCATGGTGCTGAGCAGCCCGTTGATCCCGTAGAGATGATCGCCGTGGAGATGGCCGATGAAAATCGAGTGGATCTTGCTGCGCTTGATGCCGGCCCGCATCAACTGGATCTGCGTCCCTTCTCCGCAGTCGAACAGGAAGACGTCTCCTTCCCGGATCAGGGCCGTCGACGAGAGGCCCCGGTAGAGGGTCGGGATCGCGGAACTCGTGCCAAGCGTGACCAGCTTCATCGAAGTCAGAGTAACACGACGATGACGGTCGGATTTTGCGGGACGGGGAGTCAGCTTTCGGATCGATTCGTCAGCCCGTTTACGGGAGAACGCCCGCCCAGTTCGTCGATCAGGTCCTCGATGAACGAGTCCTGGAACTGACGGTGCTGGATCACGGGACCGTTGGTGTTCATGATCGCGAACAGCACCGGACCGTAGTCGTTTGTATACAGGACCCCCGCCAGGGCGCTGACACCCCCGTCGGTTCGGGTCAGGGTCCCGGTCTTGGCGACCACCGCGCCGCGGTAGTCGCGCCGGGAAAAGCGCGTTCGGGTCGTTCCCTGATCGACTCCCGCAACGGGAAGGACGTCTTCGAGTTGGAGGCCTCGTTGCGCGAGTTGTTCGGAGAGGCGGCGCAGAACGCGCACCGTTCCCCGGGCCGAAATACGGTTGATGCGGAGACCCGACGTCTGCGAGATCCGGACGTGCTGGGGAGGGATGCCGATTTCGCGGACGAGATAACGTTCGAGCGCGTCGGGTCCTCCGATCGCCTCGCCGAGGCGGTCGGCCGTCGGGTTGTCGCTCACGGCATTCTGTCGAAAGACGATGTCGAGGAGCGGGTCCGAAACTATCTCGGCCACGAGGCGGCCGCGCGTCTCGCCGTAAACCACCTCGTCCGGAGTCCGGATTCCCACGCGTTGGACCTGCTGGACCAGGTAACGCGCGACCTGGTCGGAACGGTGAAGGTTTCCGATGGTAAAGGGGCCGGAGAGGACCAGATCGCCGTCCACCCGGCGGATTCCGGACCGCACCACTTCCCGGGCCAGACGATTGAGATCCGCTGTACTTATGACGGGATCGCCGTCGCTGGACAGGATCAAGTCCCCGGTGAGCGTCCCGTCCTCGACGTGTCCGTCAATGAAAAATGCCGTGCGGAATCGGTGCGACTCTCCGAAGCGTTCGAGTGCGGCCAGTGTCGTGGCTACCTTGATCACCGAAGCCGGATTGAACGTCTCTTCGCTCTGGTGTGACGCGAAGATCATCGAACCGTCGAGCGACTCGATTCGAATGGTCTGGTCTTCCAGATCGACGCCGCGCCGCGTCAGAAGGTTGAGGTAATCGGCGAGGGCGCGCGTCTCGACCTCGACCGGCTCGGGAAGCCCGGCGAGCACGACCGTGGAATCGGCCAGGGCGCCCGGCCAGAAGACGAGGGAGGAGAGCACCGACAGGCAAAGAACCAGCCGGGCAGTGAAGTGGACGACCTTCCGGATCCCGCGCCAGGGAAAAACTGAAGGAATCGGCCGACGCGCTCGGAGAACGCCGAAACGGACAGGTCGGGTAACGGCGTCGCGCTCGGGCGCGGCTGGATTGTGTTGGTCCCCGTTCATCGCTCGTCGACCACATTCTTGACAGAAGGCGGAACAAATACAAGCTGATTTTTCAGGTGTTTGAGAGGAAGCGCCATTTCCGCGATCGCGCTTGGCGTATTTTTTCCCCTCGCCAGCACTCTGACGGACTAAGGGGGCCCCTCGGACTCGGACACAAGGGGAGAGTATGCTCATCATCGGCCGCAAGCGGGATCAGAAGATCATCATCAATGATGATATCGAGATTACGATTCTCGAGATCGGAAGGAATCGGGTGCGATTTGGCGTCCAGGCGCCGAAGAGTGTCCGTATCCACACGAAATTGCAACAACTTCCGTCCGAAGCGGACGTGTCGCCTCCGGATTCCGGCAAGGCTGATCCCAAGCAGATTCAACCGCTTGCGGATGCCGCGCTCGCGTACGGCAGCCGTTCAGGTTGATCCGCGCCCCATTTCCCGGCTCCCGCCCCGCGCGAATCGTTCCCCTCCTTGACTTTGACACACTCTTCCATTATGAATAACTCGCGTTAAGCTAGAGACTTAAGCGAGCAAGCTTCATGGCAGCAGGAAAAAAGTCGGCGGGCCGCTCCGCCGCGAAATCTTCCGGAAGGAGCAGGAAGGCCACACCGCGTGGCGGAGGAAAGCCGCGCTCGGCCGGCAGCAAATCATTGAGAAAAAAGGCCGTTACGAAAAAGCGCAGCACGTCGAAGGCCAAGTCCGTGAGGAAGGCGCCCTCGAAGAAGGTCACCAAGAACGCCGCCTCGAAGGCGACAAAGAAACAGACAACCCAGAAGGCACCAAAGAAGAAAGCCCCAAAGAAAGCAACGAAGAAGAAGGCAGCGAAGACGCAGGCGGCGAGAGGAAAAGCGGCCCCCCGCAAGAGAGCCACCAAGAAAGAGTCGACGACGACGGGGACCGGTACGAAGGCCACCGCCGCGAAAAAGGGGGCTTCGAAGCCGACTGTCTCGGGGAAGAAGCAGACCAACGCGAAAGTCGCGAAATTGACGAGCAAGAAGGCGGCCTTTTCCGACGCCGTGAAGCTCTACGAGAGCGGATTCAAGCTGATGCACGCCGAGAAGTTCGACAAGGCACGCGACACTTTTACGACGCTGGTCAAGCAGTTTCCGGACGAGACCGAGCTGCTCGACCGCGCGCACGTCCTGATCCACGTCTGCCAGAAGCGCCTGAGAGAATCCAAGAGCGGCCCCAAGCTCAAGAGCGCCGATGACTACTACGAAATCGGAGTCGCCGAGATGAACCGGCGTGAACTCGACGACGCGCTCGAGCATCTGCAACAGGCCCTGAAGATGTCGCCGCGGGCCGACCACGTCCTTTATGCGCTGGCCGCCGTCTCGGCTCTGCGCGACGAGCGGGACGAGGCGCTCGAGTTCCTCCAGCGATCGATCAAGTTCCGCGAGGAGAATCGGTTCCTGGCGATCAACGACGTCGACTTCGAATCCCTTTCCGACGACCCGGAGTTCATCCAGCTGATTTCACCGGACGAGGGGTAACATGCCGCCAGCACCTTCGGGGGGGACCAAACCTTCGGGGGCCTCGCGAATCTCACCGGGATCTTCCCGTCGAAATCCCCGAATCGTCTCGCTGGGTGGGGGGACGGGTCTCTCCACGCTGCTTCGGGGCCTGAAAAAACTTACCGCCGATCTCTCGGTCCTCGTTGCCGTTTCCGACGACGGAGGAAGTTCGGGGCGCCTTCGGGACGAACTCGGCGTGCCGCCCCCCGGCGATATCCGCAACTGCTTGGTCGCGTTGTCCGAAGACGAGGCGCTGATGTCGCGGCTGTTTCAACACCGTTTCTTGAGCGCGGATTCCAACGCGGGTCTCCACGATCACAGTTTCGGGAACCTGTTCGTGACGGCGATGGCCTCGCTGACCGGGGATTTCGCCGAAGCCGTGCGGCTGACTTCGGAGGTCCTGGCGGTCAAGGGGACGATCTACCCGGTCACGACGTCGAACGTCCGCCTGCGCGCCGAACTCGAAGATGGGGAGTGGATTCAGGGGGAAACTAGGATCACCGCCGATCGTCGCCGAATCCGCCGTGTGGAACTCGATCCGCCCGATGCGCGCGCGTTGCCCGAGGCGATCCGGGCCATCGATTCCGCGGATGTGATCACGCTCGGGCCCGGGTCGCTGTATACCAGCCTGATCGCGACCCTCCTGCCGATCGGCATGGTCGAGGCCATTCAGAAATCGCGTGCGAAGAAGATCTATATTCAGAACATCATGACGCAGCCGGCCGAAACGACGGGCCTGACCATGTCCGAGCACATTCAGGCTCTCGTCGATCAATGCGGGTCTCCGCTGTTCCCGACCGCGCTCGTAAATACGCGCGTCCCCTCTCCCGTCATTCTGCGAAAATACGAAGAGGACAGTGCCACGATGGTCGCGATCGACCGGGCGAACGTCGAGCGGATGGGCGTGCGCATCGTGGAGGCCGATCTGCTGTACGAGGACGGCTCGATCCGGCATGACCCGGACCGGCTGGCCCGGGCCGTCCTGTCGCTATGAGAATCCGCGATCTCGGGCCAATATGAACGACCTCACCGTATTGATTCTTGCCGGTGGCAAGGGAACTCGCATGAAGTCCCGGTGGGCCAAGGTCCTGCACCGGGTGGCGGGACTGCCGATGCTCGAGTTGGTCGTCCGTGCCGCGCTCGGACTGGTTGAACGGCCCGAGGATGTTCACGTGGTCGTGGGACACCAGGCCGAAACGGTCCGCGCTTCGGTCAACGGCGTCACCTTCGTCGAGCAGACCGAGCAGCTCGGAACCGGCCATGCCGTGATGGCGGCGCGCCAGGTCATGGCCCCCCGGCGTGGGAACGTCCTCATCCTCCCGGGAGACGTTCCCCTCATCCGTGGAGAAACGCTTGCGGGGTTTCTCGGGTTTCATGAGGAGAGCGGTGCGGTGGCTTCGGTGATGACGGCCGAGGTCGACGAACCTTCCGGATACGGGCGGATCGTCCGCAGCCAGGAGGGAGGCATCGACCGGATCGTCGAGCATGCGGACGCGACCGGGGACGAGCGCC
>CAZTTI010000390.1:0-3165 GCA_964615925.1 uncultured Solibacteraceae bacterium | reverse complement strand
GTGATTGCAGCTCACCTCCGCGGTGAACAGGTAGCCGTCGACGATTTCGATCGCATTGTCGCTGCCACACGGATTGCCCGTGTAGACGGGCGTCGAGTCGGTCCGCGTCAGATCGAGCATGGCCAGCCGATCGGCGGCAATGACGGCCCAGTCACCGGCGATCTGGACGTCGCGAATCGCTCCAGCGCCGGATGAGACCGTGCGCACGTACACCGGAGAACCCGGAATGGAGCCATCGAACACGAGCAGCTTGTCGGAGCTTCCGTCGCTCGCCGGATACGAAGCGACCAGGATGTGATTTCCGGATGCAGCGACATTCCTCGCCAGGAAATTCGAGTCCGCCATCGACGGCGTGATGGTGACGTGATGAGTCGCGGAGCCGAACGGCACGGTCCCGATCGTGAGCGGTCCGGAGACGCGCCCGACCGCATCCGTCGCCATCACCGTCAACGCATCCCCCGGCGCCCCGGTGAGAGTCGCTTCGAAGCTCCCGTCGGATTGGACGACGATCCCCGGCGCCGCCGCTCCGGTGCTCGCGTTCCGCACCTCGACGGTCAGCGGTGCGAGCCCGAGAACCGCGTTCGCGATCGCGTGGACCGTGGCCGTGTTCATGCCGTCGCTCGCGGTGTCGATCAGCGCCCGATCGATCAGCGGCGGGGTGCCGAGATCGTCGATCACCGCAACGCCCTGCTCGTTCGCGATGTAGAGCGTGGCAGCGTTGAACGCGCACTCCCACGCCGTTCCGCCGGTCGGCTGATTTCCGAGGATCGTCGGAAGGGTCAGCGGCGAGATATCGACGAACGTCGCTCCGGCGCTGCCGTCCGCGATCGCGAGCGTCGCGCCGGCCGCATCGACCGACCGTGGATGTCCCGGAGTCTGGATCACGCCGATCAGGACGGGGATCTGAGGATTCGACACGTCGACGACCGCGAGGCCACCCTCCACACCGGACACGTACAACTTCGTCCCGACCGCCTCGACTCGGAAGGCATCGAAGGCGGGGATGTCGAGCTCGGCGACCTTTTTCAAGTCGCTGATGTTGCGCCGGTCGATCACCATGACGTCGCGACCGACCCCTCCCGGCCGGTCCGGACTCACGCCGACGAGGTAGTCGGTCCCGAGCGCCGCCAGACCGGTGAATCGGTACCCGCTGAACCCGGCGACTCCCTCCTGCCTGAGGTAACGCGGGCTCGAAGGAGTGGAGACGTCGTAAATATTGATCCGCCCGTCGTGATTGCAGCTGACCTCGGCCGTGAAGGCGAAACCTCCCACGATCTCGATGGCGTTATCTCCGCCGCAGGGGTTGCCGGTGTAGATCGGTGACGAGCTCGGGTTGTTCAGATCGAGCGTAAGGAAGCGATCCGCGGCGATGAACGCCCATCCGTCGATCACGGCCACGTCGCGAACCGCGCCGGCCCCGCTGGACAGAGTCCGGACATGGACGGGATTCGCGCGATCGGTCACGTCGAAGAGCACGATCTTGTCCGAGCTTCCCGCGGTGGTCGGGTAGCTCGCGACCACGAGGTGATCTCCGGCCGTCGCGACGTTTCTGGCCAGGAAGTTCGCGTCGCTCATGGCCTGCGTGATCACGATCCGGCCGGTGGCCGACCCGAACGGCACCTCTCCGAGCGGGAGCGGACCCGTGACTCGCCCGGCGGCGTCCGTCGCTTTGATCGTCATCGGGTCGCCCGGCGAAGCGGGAAGCATCGCCGAGAAGCTCCCGTCGAGCTCCACGGGAAGTCCCGCGATCGTGGCGCCCGTGACTCCATTCGAGATCTCGACGGTCATCGGCGCGTGTCCCGCAATCGACTGCGGCGGGCCGGCCACGATCACCGTCGTCCCGGTCAGATCCATTCGGATCCGCGAGATCGCGATCTGCGGCGCCACCTCGGCGGGAACCAGCGCGACGCCGATTTCGTTCGCCACGTACGCCCACGCTCCGACGATGGCGACGTCGAACGCCACGCCTCCGACTGCGGTCACCCCGGTCACCAGCGGCACCGGCGGATACGTGACGTCGAGCGTGGCGAGCCCGGCGCTGTCCATCGCCGCAAAGGCATCCGGTCCAACCACCGCAATTCCGTTCCCGATCGACCCGACCGTGGTCCGGCCCAGTTCCGACGGAGCCGCCGGATTCGACAGGTCGACCAGAACCACCTCGGCCGTCGTTCTGCTCGTCAGATACAGCGTCCTCCCGACGAGCGTCCCGCGGAAGGCGTCGAAGGCGGGAATGTCAAGCTCGGTGACCTTCTGCAGATCGTCCAGATTCCGCCTGTCGATCACCATCACGTCGCGTCCGACGCCTCCCGGCTTGAGCGGGCTGATGCCCACCAGGTAGTCGCTTTCGAGTGCGATCAGGTCGGTGAAGTAGTAGCCACTGAATCCCGCGACGCCCTCCGAACGGAGATAGCGCGGGTTCGCCGGCTCGGAGACGTCGTAAATGTGGATCCGACCGTCGTGGTTACAGGCCTGCTCCGCGGTGAACGCGTATCCGCCGAAGACCGCGACCGCATGATCCCGGCCGCAGGGATTGCCCGTGAATCGCGGCGTGGCCGCGGGATCGTTCAGATCGAGCGACATGAAGCGATCCGCAGCGATGAAAGCCCATCCATCCGAGACGACGACGTCGCTGATCGCGCCTGCACCGGTCGCGACGGTGCGGATCAACGCCGGGTGCGCCGGATCCGCGACGTTGAGAATGACCACCTTGTCGCTGTGACCGTTGCTGGTCGGATATCCGGCGACGACCAGATGCTCGCCGTCGCGGGAGAGCGTCCGCGGCAGGAAGTTCGTGTCGGTCGTCCAGTCGGTCTTGTTGATCTGCTCCGGCGTCGGCGTGTCGGAGGGGAGCGATCCGACACCGATCGTGGGTGATTCGAGCGGGAACGCATTCCCGTCCCGAGCCTTCAGAACGATCGGATCCCCCGCGTTCCCCTGAATGGGAACGGCGAAGGAGCCGTCCGAACCGGCCATCGCGGTGGTGACGTTGCCCGACGCAACGTTCGTGGCGGTGAGCGTGATCGGCAGATCGAGATCTGTTGCCGCGCCGGCCGTTCCGGAGACCGCCGCTCCGGTCGCCGTCGACTGAACCACGATCCGCCCTGGATCGAGCAGTGGCGGAGCCTGGTTGTTTCCGACGATGGACGAGGAGCCGTCCAGATCGAT
>CAZTTI010000389.1:0-2502 GCA_964615925.1 uncultured Solibacteraceae bacterium | reverse complement strand
GTCCAGGCCGATCCGCTGGCTCCTGAGCTTGAGATGAACGGAGTAGAGCCGTTTGATGCGGGCCTCGGTACGACAGGGGATGCCGTGCTCCCTCATCTTCTCTTCGACGACGGCCCGGACCTCACTCAGGAACTGATCGTTGACCTTTTTCTTTTCGTCGAGGGAGGAGCGGATGCTGGCGTACGCCTTGGGATCGAGAAAGCTGAACGCGAGATCCTCGAGCTCACCCCGGATCTTTCCCATTCCAAGCCGGTGCGCCAGGGGCGCGTAGATGTCGAGCGTCTCGCGGGAAATCGCTTCCCGCCTGTCGGCCTTGAGGTAGCGGAGCGTACGCATGTTGTGGAGGCGGTCGGCGAGCTTCACGATGATGACGCGGACATCGTCGCTCATCGCTAGCAGCATCTTCCGGAAGTTCTCAGCCTGCTTGTGCTCGGTCGACGTGAAATGGATCTGACTGATCTTGGTCAGCGCGTCGACGATGTGGGCAATCTCGGATCCGAAGAGGCTCTCGATGTTCTCCAGCAACGCCGGCGTGTCCTCGACGACGTCGTGCAGGAGTCCAACGCTGACCGTGACCGCATCCATCTTCATTTCGGCGAGGATGTTGGCGACCTCGAGCGGATGCGTCATGTACGGCTCGCCCGACGCGCGAACCTGTCCCTTGTGCTCCTTCGCCGAAAAGATGTAGGCCCGTCGGACGACTTCGAGATCGTCCCCGGGATGCCGTTTCCCGACGGTTTCCAGGATCTGCTCGAGGCGAATCATCTCGGATCCTATTGTATCGTGCCGCTCCGGAGACCACCCGCGTCAAACCTGCCGCCACGACCGAGACAGACCCGTTCCCATCGAACCCGCCCATAAACGAAAAGGAGCCGCCCGAAGGCGGCTCCGTCGTTCCCCGCTGAACGTGTGTCCAGTATCACAGGGTGTTCTGCTGTGCCTCCAGCAGGCGCTGGCGCGTCTCGGTGGCCCGGTTCGACCATTCGTCGGCCCGTGCGCTGAGTTCCGCCCTTCGCGCCAGCAACTCCTCGTCCTCGGTGTCTTCCGGAATCAACCCGGCTTCCATCCGATAGAGCAGGTTCTTGAACGTCATGGCGTCTTCATAGTCCGGGTCGAGCTCGAGCGCCCGGTCCAGCGCCTGATGCCCTTCCTCCATGAGACCTCGCCAGCGTTGCTGCTGTGCCTCGACATGAGCGGCATACTCCTCCTCGCTCATCGCTTCCTCTTCGGGCGTCATCGGAAGCTTGTCTTCGGGACCATAGACGAGTTCAGGGGCCTCGTTACCGATGATGTGCCAGTTGATGCTCCCCGCGCTGTAGTGGGCGTCGGGATTGTCCGGGTCGACTTGGGCGTGTCGCAGATACCACTCCCGGGCCTCTTCGAGCCTGTCCAGATTCTGGTAGATGCTGGCCAGGCCACCGATCGCCGTCCCGCTCGTCGGGTCCTTCTCCAGAACGCTCTCATACGTCGCGATCGCCTGCTCCGCGAGGCGTTCGTTCTCCGGCGTCGCGAAGTTCGGGATGTGTTGACGCGCGTACGCCATCGCCAGGTACAGTTCCGCGTTCGGGACGTCCGGGTCGAGCTCGAGCGCGGTCTGGAAGTGTTCCGCGGCCAGGGAATAGTTCGAGGCGCTGTACGCGTTGACTCCCTTGTTGAGGTTGTCGCGCGCCTCGAGCCATTGGCACCCGCCGAGCAATCCGACGGAAGCCAGTCCCACGACGATCAGGTAAAGCCGGCTTCGGGTTCTCTCGTTTCTCATGTTTCTCTCAGCTTCTTTGTCTCACCGCCTTTCCGGCGGCGGCGCCCCCTACTGGGCGTTGGCCGACGTGATGGACTCGGTCATCAGTCCGATCTTGTCGATCCCGACGCCCTTCGCGATGT
The DNA here is from genome assembly GCA_964615925.1 of uncultured Solibacteraceae bacterium. Taxonomy (GTDB): domain Bacteria; phylum Acidobacteriota; class Terriglobia; order 20CM-2-55-15; family 20CM-2-55-15; genus JAJEDW01. The sequence continues at coordinate 621 of CAZTTI010000389.1, read as the reverse complement.
CGATCACGTTGGCGACATCGTTGAAGATCAGATTTGCGTCGGCGTTGATGAAAATCGTGCGGTCGATTCGCGTCTTGAAGATGTCCTGAAGCCGCGGACCCAAGTCGCGCGATTCCACCCGTTCCTGGTTGATCGAGATCTGGTTCGCGCCATCGATCGAAACCACGATCGTTCGGTTCAGCGCGCTCGGAGGCGGGGGCTGCTGCCCGGGCGGGGGCGGCTGCGGTACCTGCGTGTCCAGGCCGCGCGGAGTCAGCGGCGTGATGACCATGAAGATCACCAAAAGCACCAACAGGACATCGATCAACGGCGTGATGTTGATGTCGGACTTCGAAGCGAGTCCCTTCTTCTTCTTTGCGGACATTGTGCTCCTGTGCGCTTGGTTCCGCGCTAATTGATGGCGTCCCGGCGCTCGGTCAACAGCCCGATGCGATCCACGCCGGCGCTCCGCACTTCGTCGACGATGGCCGTCACGTCGCCGTAAATGGCGCGGAAATCGCTCTTGATGAAGACGACGCGGTCAAGCCGCCCCTCGAGGAGATCGTTGACCTCCGGTCCCAGGGCGTTCAGACGGAACTCCTCGGCATTGAGGTAATACCGGCCATCCCGGGTGACGGAAAT
>CAZTTI010000388.1:0-3485 GCA_964615925.1 uncultured Solibacteraceae bacterium | reverse complement strand
AAGTTCATGATGTGGGTGTTCATCGTTTCCGATGCGCTCACTTTCGCCGGATTCATCATTGCGTACGGGTTCATGCGCGCGACGAGCCCCTCGTGGCCCGCCCAGGACGAGGTGTTCAGCATGACGCTGATCACGTTCATGACGTTCGCGCTGATCTCCTCGAGCGCCGTCATGGCCATGGCCGTCGGCGCCGCGCAGCACGGGGATAAAGCCGCGGCCGTCAAGTTCCTGTGGGCCACGATCCTGGGAGGCACGATCTTTCTCGGATCCCAGGCGTACGAGTGGGCCCATTTCATCGGCGAAGGCGCCCGCCTGACGACGAACCCCTGGGGCGTTCCGCAGTTCAGCGCGGCGTTCTTCGTCATGACCGGCTTCCACGGGTTTCACGTCCTGACGGGGCTGATCCTGCTGCTCTATACGGCCGTCCGCGCCAGCATGGGAAAATACACCGCGGACGGGGTGGAGATCGCCGGCCTCTACTGGCACTTCATCGACGTCGTCTGGGTTTTCATCTTCGCGTTTTTCTATCTTCTGTAGGGATGGCCAATGTCTGAAGCGACCGCACATCATCACGGCTACGGGATCTACATCAAGATCTGGGTGTATCTGCTCATCATGACGACGCTGGCGCTCGGGGTCGGCTACGTCGAGATGCCCGCGACGATCAAGGCCTTGCTCCTGGTCGGCATCACGCTTGCGAAGGTCGTGCTGATCGGCGCATTCTACATGCACCTCCGGTCGGAGAAGCTCGATTTGATCCTGATCACGTTCACTCCGATCGCCCTTTCCCTGATCCTGTTCTTCTTCATGTTCCCGGATTCGGGCGATTCGGCCACGCGCATACTCAACTTGCGGTAATGCGTTAAGATGGGAAAGCGATGAAATACTTGAGCACTGCACTTCTACTCGGGCTCACCGTGCTCGGAACCGCCTCTGAAGCATTCGCCCAATGCGCCATGTGCCGCTCAGCTCTTGAGAACTCGGTGGAAGGCCAGGCGATTGCCGAAGGCCTGCAGAAAGGCATCCTGTTCCTGCTCGCCGTACCGTACGCCATCATGGGCGGCGTCGGCTACGGCGTGTTCCGGGCTTTCCGGAAGTCGAAGACGGACGTTCAGGAATAAAGCGGCGAAGTCGAGAATCAAGAAGAGCCGGGTGCACAGTGCGCCCGGCCTTTTTTCTTCTACGGCAGGAGCGGCAATCCCGTGATCACCGACCAGGCGATCGAGGCCACCGTGATCACGATGCAGACAACGGCCCCGAATGCGTGATCCAACCGCTCCGGCTGCAACGGGTCCATCCACTTCGAGGCAAGATACCCCCCGACGAAACCGCCCAGGTGCGCCCAGTTGTCGACGCCGGGAATGATCAATCCGAAGATGAAGAGGAAAAGGGCCCATTGCGACGCCTGCTGGTACACGGCCCGCGATCCGCTGCGTTGGCCATAATAGACGAGGGCACCGATCAGGCCGAAGATTGCGGCTGAAGCGCCGATCGTGACGTTGGCCCCTGAAAGCGGAAAGGGAAGCCCGGGAAAGTAATGATTGACCGAAGACGTCGCCAGGAAGCCCGTGGCGCCGGCAATCGTGTAGACGATGACCATGCGCCCCAAGCCGTAGAACTCGATGACGGTGGGACCGATCATCTTGACCCAATACATATTGAAGAAGATGTGAATGATCCCGCCATGGAGCCACGAGGCGCTGAAGATCGTCCACCAGCGGCCGTAACCGAAGACCCATTGCTCACCGCTGGCGCCGAAGAGGAAAAGGCCGAGGGGACCCGGCGAGAGGAAGCTGAGGAAACCGCCCATGCGGATGCCCCCGACCACGAGCGTCGCCACGAACAGGATCGAGCACGCGACGATCACTCCCTGGACAAAGACGTCGTCGAGCGCCCCGCGGCCGAACTTGGCCAGCAGCGGGGCGAATCCCCACATCCCGGGGTTACGTCTCCCGCAGTTGAGACACTCGTTGTCCCGGACACCCACGAGGCTGCCGCACGAGGGACAGACGACCGAGCCACCTTCCTGTCGTCCAAGCATCGGGGTCGAGTATACCCGAACCGCTCCGCGTCCGCGGAACCCGGCCGCAGCCGGCGGGTGCGGAATCATTGAACAACCTGCCGATCTCGATCGTACGCGCCCACTCCCGATCGACCGGTTTCGATCTTCGTGAATCGTTCTTCCGGCGTCATCCTGGATCCCTGTTTACGGGCCGGGCTCGGGCGATTATAACAACCGCTCACTCGCGAGCGAAGAGAACCGGCCGCGGTGGAAAGGGTGCGGGTCAGTCCGAACGCCGGACCTCGTCCAGGCGCCGCTCCAGGAATCGGCGTTCCCTCTCGTTGGTCGCCAGCGCGTGCGCGCGCGCGTAGCTCTCCGCGGCCTCAGGAAACGACCCGAGGCGACGGAGCATGTCCGCACGCCCGGCGTGAAGAAGATGGTAGCTTTCGAGTTCCCCCGTCGCGGCGATCCGCTCGATGAGAGCGAGCCCCCGCTCGGGCCCGTCGGCCATGGCCACGGCGACCGCGCGATTCAACGCAACGATCGGAGTCGGCTGAATCCGCTGGAGCAGCCCGTAGAGCGCGACGATGCGCGGCCAGTCCGTATCTTCAGGGCGTTCGCCGCGTCCGTGCTCCGCCGCGATGGCCGCCTGCAGCGTATACGGGCCCGCCTCGCGCCGGAAGGCCTCCGTGACCAGTTGCATCGCCTCCTCGATCCGGGACCGGTCCCAGAGGCCGCGGTCCTGGTCTTCGAGAACCACGAGGTCGCCGTTCCGGTCGACGCGTGCGTTGCGGCGGGAGTCCTGAAACAACATCAGGGCCAGCAAACCCGTCACCTCGCCGGGAACCTCGGGCGCCATCAGATCCCGCAGAAGACGGCCCAACCGGATCGCCTCGGCCGAGAGGTCGGTTCGCAGGAGTCGGGGGCCACTGGTCGCCGCGTATCCTTCGTTGAAGATCAGGTAGATGACCCTCAGGACCGCATCCTGACGGTCCGCGATCGCATTCCGGTCCGGGACGACGTACGGAATGCCCGCATCCCGGATCTTGCGCTTCGCCCGGACCAGCCGTTGCGCCATCGTCGCCGACGGCACCAGGAACGCCCGGGCGATCTCCCCGGTGTCCAGGCCCCCGAGCGTACGAAGCGTCAGCGCCACGCGGGCTTCCACCGCCAGGGCGGGGTGGCAGCACGTGAAGATGAGACGGAGCTGGTCGTCGGGTATCACGTCCGGATCTACGTCCGGTTCGACCGTGCCGGGACCGCGCGGGGCGGCTTCCAGCTTTTCGGCCAACCGGGTGCTCCGCCGGATCCGGTCGACCGCCTTGTGACGGGCGGTCTGGATGAGCCAAGCCCGGGGAAACTGGGGAACGCCGTCGGACGGCCACTGGTTGGCGGCCGCGGTGAAAGCGTCCTGAGCGGCTTCCTCGGCCACATCGAAATCCCCGACGAGGCCGATCAAAATGACGACGATCCGGCCCCATTC
>CAZTTI010000387.1:0-15205 GCA_964615925.1 uncultured Solibacteraceae bacterium | reverse complement strand
CGATCATCGGCCGGTACGTGTTCACACCGGAGATCTTCGACGCGATCGACCGCACCAAACCGGGAAGAGGCGGGGAGATCCAGGTGACCGACGCGATCCGGCTCCTGCTGGCCGAGCAGCCCGTGTATGCGTACAAGTTCGACGGGACCCGCTATGACGCCGGGGATAAGCTGGGTTTTCTGAAAGCCACCGTCGAGTTCGCGCTCGCGCGGCCCGACCTCGGGGACGCGTTCCGGCGCTACCTCCGCTCGCTCGACATTCAGGACTGAAGAGGTGTGTGCCCCGGCTCCTTGCGGAACCGGGGCGCTACTTCGTTGGAAGGTGTTGAATTATTGATAGCGAATGATTGAGCGGGACTGTTCTCGGAAGTAACAGTGGTACTGTGTGGTGGGTTTTGTCGTGGTGAGATTCAATCCTTAAAATCCGACCCTTGATTGTACCCGATTCCAGCCCGCAGTCAATGCCACCCGCGGGGCCGGCCGCGGGAACGCTCTGGGTGGTTGCGACTCCCCTGGGCAACCTGGGCGATCTTTCCGAACGGGCCCGCCAGACCCTCGAGCGGGCCGGCCTCATCCTCTCGGAGGACACGCGCCACACCCGCAAGCTGACGACCCACTATGGGATCCGGACGCGCTTGGAGAGCTACCACGAATTCAACGAGGAGGCCCGAACGGACGGCATCGTCCGCAGGCTGGCCGGGGGCCTGTCGGTGGCTCTGGTCTCCGACGCCGGAACTCCCGGGATCTCCGACCCCGGTTACCGCCTGGTCCGGGCTTGCCGCGAGCGAGGAATCGCCGTCGTCCCGGTCCCCGGCCCCTCCGCGGTCACGGCCGCGCTCGCGGTATCCGGTCTCCCGTCCGACGAGTTCCTCTTCATCGGTTTCCTCCCGTCCAAACGGGACGCGCGCCGTCGGAAGCTGGAATCCCTGGTCGGCGTCCCGGCAACGCTCGTGTTCTACGAGGCGCCTCACCGGCTGAAGAACATGCTCTTCGACGCCGCCGAGGTGTTCGGCCCGCGCCGGGCGTTCCTGGCGCGCGAGATGACGAAACTTCACGAAGAGTATCTCTGGAACACGCTCGAGGGCCTGGCGGCCGAGGTCCGGGAGCAGGGCGAATGTGTCGTCATCGTGGAGGGGGCGCCCTCGCGAGGCTCGAGGCAACGTCAATCCCAGCCCGATCTTTCCGCTCTATCCCGGCAGGACGTGTTGAAGCTCGCCGCGGAGAGCCTCGGGGTTCCCCGCGGCGAGCTTTATGACGCGCTGTTCAAGAAGCACGGCAACGACTGAGGGAAGTCACTGGGCGGCCAGCGCAACGGATGGTTCGGTCCAATCCGAATCAGCCGACTCGACGAGCGACTCCGGAGGCACGCGCATGTAACCCACGGCGGCCGTCCGGGTCACACGCGTGAACACGAGCTCGTGCGAGCGCTCATCCTGATGCGTGTAGAAGGTGAACGCCTCCTGGATCGGATGTTCGGTGATTCGGACGATCCGGCCTTCCGGAACCAGGTGCACCCAGCCGGACACGCGCTGCGTCCGTCGGTCGATGTTGCTCACATACAACCGAATTCCCGGGGACAACTCCTCGGCATAGTCGGTGAACATCTCGAAGTCCACACGATCGCGGTCCACGGCGTATGCGACGATGTCGAGGCGACGCTCGGCGTTGCCGATCCGGTTGTCGAAGCCGCTATCGACCATGTCGTTCCGGCGTTCAAGATCAGCCAGATCGAATCTCAATTCGCCCCGGAGTGTCTCGATGCGGGTCACCAGATCGCCGAGCTCGGTCTCGCGTTCTCGGATGAGGCCTTCGAGTTCCTCCACGCGCGCACGAATCAGCGACGCATGGTCTTCGAGGGTCAAGTCGATCGTCTCTGAAAACGTTTCGTTCGATTCCGCGAGGCTGGCTTCGAGCGCGGCGATCTCGGCCCGAGCGGCGGCGACGTCACGCCCGAGGGATTGTTCGATGGCGGCCAACTTCGCAGAGAGGGACTCCACGACGTCCTCGGCGACCACGCGCCCTGCCAGCGTCGAGAGCCTCTCGTCCAGCGATCGGATCTCGGACTGGATCATCTCGACCTGCTCGATATCCGCGAGATCGCCCAGGGCGGCTCTCTGTCGGTCCAAGCGGTTCCAGCCCATCGCCACGAGTCCGAGGAGGACGATCGACAACCCGCCAATCGCCGCCCAGATCCCGGCACCCGTGCCTTTCTTCGACGTCGGATAACCATTCAGGCTTTTGAACTCCATTTGAACCTCCTGGGTCTGGGCAGACCCGATGGGTCGGGACGCGAACGGTGTGCCTCAAGGGGGACCGTCAATTGGCATCGCACCGCTCGCGCCCCGCCTCCAACACCAACCGCAAGCGGCGTTCCAGAACCTAATGTATTGTTATTAATAGACTTATAATGATTAACCCATGTCGTGATGTGGCCACATCAGGGACTTTTTCCCCGAAAGAAGGCTCGAAAGTGCGGCGTGCGCCGAGGACGCGAGTGAATGAAAGCGCGAACTCCGGAGGATCGGGCCTCCGGAGTTCGCGAGGGAAGAAATCTTCAGGCAGGAGAATCGATCATGGACTGACGGTGAGGGACTCGTCCAAGAGGAAGCGGATTGCCGTTTCGGCCGGAAGCACGACGTCGTCCCCACGATCGGTCAGGACGACGGCCGTTCCGGCGCCGCCACCGATGGCCGCCCCGATCGCCGCGCCATCTCCACCGCCTGCAATGGCACCGATCAAAGCTCCGAGCCCCGCCCCCACGCCGATCCGCTGCGCATCCTCAGTGCGCTCGGTGGCGGCCTCGGCCACGAACGGCGCGGTCGAGACCGAATGGGTCTGTCCGCCGGATTCGATGGACGAGAGCGTCAACTCGATGCGCGCCACCCCCTGGACTCTTCCGGACTCCTCGGCCGAAACCACGCGCCCCCTGACGGCCGAACCCGCAGGGAAGGCCGTTCGTCCGTCGACCTCGATGGGAGCGGAGAGAACCCCCTGGAATACATCGTCCGCGGAGTTCTCCGTGGCGCTGAGGGTCGAGGAAATCGCCACGATGACCTCCGTTCCGCTGGGAACCGTAAGCGAGGGCACCGCTGGCTCGTCCGGAAACTCGGGCACCCCCAGTCCGGTTCCGGCGGCCTCACCCGATTCGTCATCCGGAGAGCCGGCATCGGACGACGCCGGAGACGTTCCCGTGGCCAGCGCGTTCTCGCTCTCCCCGACCTCGCTTTCCGCTCCGGGAGTGCAGGCCAAAAGCCCACAGGAAAGGAGCGCAATCAGAATCGTTCTCTTCACGTGATCCTCCTAAGCTTGTCTGGGGTCCATCAGTTCCCCATCCTAAACCGGGGTCGAACGGACCTCGAACTGCCTGTCTCATTGGTGCAAGCAGTTGTCGGGCCAGACTCATGATGCTCCATAACCCTTGAAACATCAATGAAGTGATCGAAGGGTCGCGGAGCCGGCGATGCGGCCGGGAAGAGCCCGGTTCCGGGAAAATTTCCCGTTTATGCCCGTGCAACGGTATGCTGTGAACAATCCGGAGAACGAGGGGAATCTGCCGTGAAGAATCCAAAGATCTTGATCGTGGAAGATGATGCGGCCATGCGCGCCGCGCTCGAGGTCCGGCTGCGAAGCTGGGGGTTCGAGGTCGAAACGGCGGGCGACGGCAGGGAAGGCCACGATGTCGCGGAGAGTTTCCTCCCGGATATCGTCGTGACCGACCTCGTGATGCCCGAGCTTTCCGGAATCGAACTGCTGCGCGCCCTCAAACAGGACGACCCCCACCGCCACGTTCTGGTCATCACCGCCGAGGGCGGAATTCCCGACGCGGTGGAAGCGATGAAGCAGGGGGCCCGGGATTTCCTGACCAAGCCGCTGGATTACGAGAAGCTGCGAGCCCTGCTCGACGACGTCGGCCGCGACGTGGAAACCCGGCAGCGGTCGGACCGGCTGAGCAGCCGGCTGCTTTCCACCGAAGACGATTTCATCGGCGCGAGCAAGAAGATGCGCGAGGTGGCCGAGCTGATCGAACGCGTGGCGCGGGCCGACACATCGTTGATCATCACCGGCGAGAGCGGTACGGGCAAGGAAGTCGCCGCCCGGAAGATTCATCAGCTCAGCCGCCGGAAGGACCAGCAATTCATCGCCGTGAACGCGGCCGCCGTTCCCGAAGGGCTGGTCGAGAGCGAGTTCTTCGGTCACGAAAAGGGTGCGTTTACCGGGGCGCTCACGCAACGCGCGGGGTGCCTCGAGCTCGCCAACCACGGCACGCTTTTCCTGGACGAAATCGCCGAAATGCCGGTCGCGTTGCAGCCCAAGCTGCTCCGCGTTCTCAACGACGGGCGGGTCCGCCGGCTCGGCGGCAGACAGGAGATCGCCTTCGATACGCGTGTGATCGCGGCGACGAACCAGTCGCCGGGAAAGGCGATCCGCGAGGGACGGTTCCGCGAGGATCTGTACTACCGGCTGGCCGTGTTCACGATCGAACTCCCGTCGCTGAGGGAGCGAACCAGCGATATTCCGCTGCTGGCGCAGCATTTCGTCACGGCGTTCGGGCGAAAGCACGGCGCCCCCGCGGAGGGAGTGCGGGAAGCCACCCTCGATCTCCTGCGCCGATATCCCTGGCCCGGAAACGTCCGCGAGTTGAAGAACATCATCGAGAGGGCCGTCGTCCTCGCCGACGGGCCTTGGCTCGAAGACCGGCACTTCCCCCCGTACGTTCGCGAGTCCCGGCTCCCTGGCAGCGGAGATCTGGTTTTCGAGGTCGGAAGCACGACGTTGGAAAGCGCGGAGCGGGAGCTTATCCTGAAGACTCTCGAGAAAGCCGGCAACAACAAGGCGGAAGCGGCCCGTCTGCTCGGGCTCGACGTGAAGACGATCCGAAACAAGCTCCATCGCTACGAGAAAGAAGGCCTGATCGAAACAGGGACATGAAGGTCTCGACCAAGATCCTCGCCGGATATGCCATCCTCCTCCTGCTGATGGCGGGCGCCATCGGTTACGACCTGATCCTCGTCCAGCGCATGCACGGCATCAGCGAGGGCCTCTCCAGCGTCTACTTCCCCCGCGCCGAAACCGGCCAGCGCGTTCGCGAGCATCTAGGCGACGTCGAGGAATACACGCACCGATATCTTCGCGTGGGCAGGGACGACGACCGGCAGGGCTTCCAGGAAAGCGCAACCCGCTTCGAACGCGTGCTCTCGGAGTTGGAAAACGTCGGGGCAGGCGCTCGAACGCCCGGCGAACAGGATTCGATCGTGCGGCTCCGAACCACCTGGAGCGAATACCGGCAGGCCGTGGACGAAGCCCTCGTCGAACGGCCCCCAGGAACATTTCCCTTCCTGCCGGTCAAGATCGAGGACCAGCTTTCCCGCATGTATGCCCAGATCGAAGTCATCTCTCAGGTAACGATCGATGCAGTCGCCGACGACCTGGAACGGGCCGCCGAGATCAACGATCGCGCCCGGCGCGTCTCCTGGATGACGGCCGGCGCCGCCCTGCTGATCGCCGGCGGCGTGGCCTTCCCGATCCTGCGGTCGATCACGGGGGGCCTCGACCGGCTGACCGAGGGTACGCGGTGGCTCGAGGAAGGGAACCTCAGCCACCGCATCCCGGAGGGCCGGAGCGACGAGTTCGGCGAACTGGCCCATCGGTTCAACGCAATGGCCAGTCGCCTCGAGGACCTCGACCAGCTCAAGAAGGACTTCGTGTCCGCGGTCTCCCACGAGTTGAAGTCTCCCATGGTGGCTTCACGCGAGATCGTGCAGTTGCTCCTCGACGAGGTGCCGGGACCGCTGAACGCGGAACAACGGCGCCTGCTGGAACTCTCGAACCGAAGCAGCCGGCGGCTGTCGTCGATGGTCGGGACGCTGCTCGACATGGCCCGAATGGACGCCGGGACGATGCGTTACGACATGAAGCCCACCCACATCGATCGTCTGGTGCTCTCGACGCTCGAGGAGTTCGAAGCCCTGACGCGCGATCGCGCCCTGGAAATCGTCACCCAGTTCTCCCCTCGGGAACATGTCGTCCGCTCGGACCCCGACCGCCTCACCCAGGTCATCGGAAACGTGATCGACAACGCGATAAAGTTTGCTCCGCGCGGGTCGAAGATTCGTGTTGCAATAGAGGGTAGTGACGATTCGAATGCCGTCGTCGTGTCCATCGCCGACGAGGGCCCCGGAATCCCCGATCCCTACAAGGAAGCCGTTTTCGTACGATTCCAGCAGGTGCGGCCCGAAGGGGCGCGGCACCCGCGAGGCGGCACCGGACTGGGGCTGGCGATCTGCCGGGACATCATGACCGCTCACGACGGCCGCATTTGGGTCGAAGACAACGAGAGCGGGGGAAGCACGTTCAGAATCGTGCTACCCGAAACGGCCGAACGAAGCAGGAATGACAAGACCTCATAACACGCGTGTTCGGAGAAGCCGCGGGCTCCTGGCCGTTGGGTTCGCGGGCCTGGCCGCCGTCCTGGCCATGGTCGCCGGGTGCAGCCGCAACAATCCCGTGGCGGCCCCCCCCCCGGCGCTGGCCGTGATCGATCCATTCGAAACGGCCGAGGGCGCCTACGATGAGGGACTCCTTGTTGCCGCGGCCAACGCGTACAACCGGGCTCTCGCGCCGGATAGTCCGACGCCGGCGTCCAACCAGGAACTCGCCATCGCCCGCCTCGCGCTGATCTACTCGATGCCGGACAGCCCACTCCATGATGTCGACCGGGCTCGAACGCACCTCACCCTGCTCGAAGAGCGCTTTCCCGGATCGAACCGGGGCGCTCCCGCGCGTGCCATGATCGACCTCCAATCCCGCATCGTCGCTCTCGAGACCACGGTGGAAGGGATGCAGACGTCGCTCGACACCCTCCGTTCGACGATCGGGGAGTTCGAGATGGCCACGACGGACCAGACCGCCACGATTCACTCGCTCCAGGCGGAAGTCGAGCAACTCCGGGGTTCACTCTCCCAAACGCGAACGGAGTTGGAAACACTCCGGGAAATCGACCGACAGCTGCGTCAGCGAAACTGATCCGGGAATTCCTCCCGAGTCCGCACCCGTCATGGCTCCTGCCGGAAAGAACGTTCCGAACCACAACTCCTGAAGCACGCGCGCGTTACCACTTCGGCTGCGTTTTGGCCGATCGCTTGCACTTGCGACCGGTGGGACCTCTCGAAGGAGAAGCAAGATGCAAACGATAACGACCAAGAATAGAACCATGCCGCGTACAGGATTCGCGGCGGCCTCCGTCCTGTTCCTCGCATTCGGAGCCGGGGCCGGCCACGCCTTCGCCGCCGTTCAGTCCGGCGGCTCCGCTCAGTTCCTCAACGCCCTTCAGTATCCGGAAGGCCGCACCCACTCGGTCAAGTTCACCCCGACGTTCCGCCTCGGCAAGGCAAGTGGAGAAGCCAAGGTCGAACGCAAGCAGGGCATGACCGAAATCGAAATCGAGCTCGATGAAATGAAGACCGCCCTGCACTTCGGCGGCGACTTCGCCACGTACGTGCTCTGGGCCGTCGCGCCGGAAGGATCCGCATTCAATCTGGGCGAGTTCGTCCTCAACGGCAACCGGAGCAAGCTGGATGTCTCGACCCACCTCCAGACGTTCGCAATGATGGTGACCGCGGAGCCGCATTTCATGGTTCAGGCGCCCAGCCGTTTCACGGTCCTCGTCGGACAGACGCCGAAAAACATCGATCCGGGCCTCGTCACCGAGGCGGCGGTATCCCACTCTGGAGAGAGCGAGATCTACCGTTTCACGAACGCAAGCCTCGGTCATGCGCCGGAATCCAGCGGCAAGGTCCGTACGGAGATCCGGCAGGCCAACGTCGCGATTCAATTGGCCGAACGCGCCGCGGCCGAGACCTACGCGGAAGCGAGCCTCGGGAAAGCCCGGCGGGCGCTGGAAGCGATGATCCTGGCCGCGGAGAACGACACTCCCGGGGAAGTTCGGTGGGTCCTCGGCCGTGAGGCCATTCGGCTCGCGGAGTCCGCCCGGAGGGATGCGGTTCGATTGGACTTCGAAGCCCGGCATGAATCGGAGAAGCAGGACCTCCGAGCCTTGGTCGATTCGGCGCAAGCGGATCTCGAGGAGAGCCGAACCGCGTTCGCCGAATCATTCGAGGCCGGACGGCAGCGCGAAGTCCGGCTCGAGATCGCGCTGGGCGATGCCACGACACGGACCGAGGAAGCGCTTGCGGAGATCCTCGAAACGCGGCAGTCCGCGCGAGGATTGATCGTGAGCCTGCCGGACATCCTCTTCAAATCCGACAAGGCGACGATCGAGCCGAACGCGGTCGAGGTCCTGAGCCGGGTTGCCGGGATCCTACAAGTGGTTCCCGAACTGCACATCCAGGTCGAGGGGCACACCGACAGCGTGGGCGTCAGCGAGTACAACAGCTACCTTTCGGACGGCAGGGCCAACGTGGTCAAGGAGTACCTCGTTGGTGCCGGGATTCCGGCGTCGCGGGTTTCGGCTGCCGGGTTCGGCGAAACCCAACCCGTCGCGCCGAACGACACGCGCGAGGGAAGGGAAAGGAACCGGAGAGTCGAGCTCGTCATCATCGACCGGACCCTGGACGAGCGAAATCAAGCGGACCTGGCGGCGGCCGCGCAGTGAGACCTTCGCGATCGACCGCTCACAACAACGAGTCGTCGATCGGTGCCGCCGCTGGCTCTTCGTTGCGAGTCGGCGGCGGCCGTTCACCGTTCAGGTAGGCCTTGAGGCGCTCCGGCGAACCCGCGAAATGATTCTCCAGCAAACCGCTGACGGCGGACGCGCGAACTTCCGATTCCGAAAATCGCGGGGAGTAGACGTGGGCACGCGACTGCTTCGTACGCTCGACAATGCCCTTCTTGAACATCCGGTCGAGGACCGTCATGACCGTCGTATAAGCCAAAGGCCTCCGTGGCCGCAGATCATCCCGGACGTCTTTCACGGGAGCGGATCCGCGGCGCCAGAGGCTCTTCATGATGTCCAGTTCCAGCGGAGAGAGGGAGATCACGCGGTCCATTCGCCCGAAACGTCGCGGCGCTCACTATCGAGAACCTCGACCATCCGGGAGGCGTCCGCTTTCCGCGGCGGGTTCTCGGGAATCATCACCACTCTGAACGTCATCCGCCGGTGGGGGAAGTCGACGGCCAGGCGATCGCCCACCGACACCTGACGTCCGGCGCGGGCTTCCGACTCGTTGACCGAAACACGGCCCGCATCACACATCGCCTTGGCCAGGCTTCGGCGCGGCACGATGCGGGACCACTTGAGAAACTGGTCGAGGCGCACGAGCTACTCGGCCTCACCTTCCTCCCGGGCTCCGGCGTCGACGTAACCTTCGCGAATGTCGATGAAGCCTTCCTCGCGCAACTGGTAGAGGTACTCGCGAACCGCGTCGTTCGCCCGTTCGTTGAAGATCCGATTCTGGATCTCCTGCAGTGCCAGTTCGAACGGCAGAATCCCCCCTTCGTGCCGGTCCTGGACTTTCACGATGATGTAAGCGTCGGCGGCTTCGAGGACCTCGCTGACCTGGTTCCGGCGGAGATCGGACGCCGCATTTTCGTAAAAGCTGCTGAGTTGGCCGTCCTCGAAGAACCCGAGATCCCCGCCGTATTCCCGCGTCGGCGACTCCGACATCTCTCCGGCCACGCTGGCAAAGTCCTCGCCGCTCCGGATGCGCGCGAGCGCCTCCTCGGCTTTAGCCCGGGCTTCCTGGTCGAGTTCGGGATCGCCCGGAACGCGCTGGATCACGATCTCCTGCAACCTCACGCCGGCGGGGCTGTCGAAGGCCTCGGGGTTGGCGTCATACACCTCACGGGCCTCTTCGTTCGTCACCCTCATCCTCGAGTAGACCTCCTGTCCGAGGAGGGCGTCACTGTAGAACTTGGTGCGGAACAGGTCGCGATAGTCCTGGGGAGATTCCCCTTGAGCGATGATGGCCGCGTCGAGTTCCTCGAGTGTCTCGAAGTCGTATTCCTGCCGAAGGCGATCCATTTCCCGCAGAACATCGATTTCCACGTCGACTCCGTACTCTTCGGCCTTCTGGCGGATGAGGCTCTGGTCGATCAGATCGCGCAGGAGGTTGGTCCGGGCATCCTGTCGAACCCGTTCGCGTTCGGCGCCCTGGATCCCGGCTTCGTCGAGCTGCTGCTCGACCAGGAGCAACTGCTCCTCGTATTCCGATCTCAGGATGATTTCGCTGTTGACCGTCGCGATGATCTCGTCGACAACGACCTGGGCGCGACCGGCCGTGAGCGGCGCGATACCGGCGAGGACGATACCCATCATCGCGAAGGTCCGTATGAAAAGACGTCGCATGACAACTCGCATGACACTCCTTGTTGCGCCGGATTCCGGATGCGGGCCAAAAACGCCCGCATCCGGGTCCGGGCGCCTCACGAAAAGGATAGATCAAGAAAGATCGCGGAGCACGTCCTGAATCATGGCAAGCAGGTCGCGGCCGGCGCCAGCCCCCTCGATTCGCAACGTCGCGGGAGGCATGAATCCGACCTCCCCGCGCCGCTCCACGATCTGGACGATTCGTTCGGGATCGACGCGCGCGTTGGGGTCGAAGACGATGTCCACGTCGCTCCGCTTGCGGTCAATGGATCGAACGCCAAGCGAACGCCCCAGCACACGCAGCCGGGCGTACTCGAGAAGATTCTCGACCGGACCGGGCAGTGAACCGAGGCGATCCTCGAGATCACGGTATCGCTCTGCGATCTCTTCCTCCGTCCGGCACGACGCGATTCCCTTGTAGATGCGCAGGCGCAGGGCTTCGTCGTCGATGAAATCGGGCGGGATCCGGAGATCGGCTTGCAAATTGATCGTCGTCTCCACGTCCGGCGCGCTCTCCCCGGTCCGCAGTTCCTCCATGGTCCGCTCGAGCATCTGGCAGTAGAGATCGAACCCGATGGCTTCGATGTGTCCGTGCTGCTCGCCGCCGAGGAGGTTTCCCGCCCCGCGAAGCTCGAGGTCGAGCGCCGCGATCCGGAACCCGGCGCCCAATTCGCTGAACTCGCGAATCGCGGCCAGACGCCGCCGCGCGATCGGCGTCAGCGTCTTGTCGGAAGGGATGAGGAGGTAGGCATACGCACGCCTGTTCGACCGGCCCACGCGCCCGCGAAGCTGATAGAGCTGGGACAACCCGTACCGGTCGGCGCGGTTGACGAGCATCGTATTGGCCAGCGGGATGTCCAGGCCGTTCTCGATGATGGTGGTCGCGACCAGCACGTCGAACTCGTGATGCATGAACGCCAGCATGACCTTTTCCAGTTCCCTCTCGGTCATCTGCCCGTGCCCGACAGCAACTCGGGCCCGGGGGCAGATCTTCTGGACGTAGTGCGCCATCGAGTAGATCGATCCCACGCGGTTGTGGACGAAATAGACCTGCCCACCCCGGTCGAGCTCGTAGTTGATCGCGTTCTCGATGACGAGGGGATTGAATTTCAGGACCGAGGTCTGGATCGCCAGGCGATCCCGCGGCGGCGTTTCGATGACGGACATGTCCCGGAGTCCCGTCAGCGCCATGTGCAACGTCCTCGGTATCGGCGTCGCCGTCATCGTGAGGACGTCCACCTGCTTGCGAATCTGCTTGAGGCGTTCCTTGTGGGAGACGCCGAACCGCTGTTCTTCGTCGACGACGAGGAGTCCGAGGTCGTGGAACTCGACGTCTTTCGACAGGATGCGGTGCGTGCCGACGACAACGTCGATCTGGCCGGTGCCGATCCCGGCAACGACCTTTTTCTGTTCTTTCGCGGGAACGAACCGGCTCAGCATACGAATCGTGATCGGGAACGCGGCGAACCGCTCCTTCAGGGTCTCGTAGTGCTGAAACGAGAGCACGGTCGTGGGCGCCAGGATCGCGACCTGTTTCCCATCGCCGACCGCCTTGAACACCGCCCGCATCGCAACCTCGGTCTTTCCGTATCCGACGTCGCCGCACACGAGCCGGTCCATCGGCACCTCGGCTTGCATGTCGGCCTTGATGTCCGCGATGGCGCTGGTCTGGTCCTCGGTCTCTTCGTATGGAAACGCTTCCTCGAACTCCCTCTGCCACTCGGTATCGGGCGGAAACGCGTGGCCCACGGCGACCTTCCGCTCCGCGTAGAGGCGAAGCAGTTCTTCCGCCATGTCCCGGATGGCCCGCCGGACCCGGGCCTTTCGCTGGACCCACGTCGTCCCGCCCAGCTTGTCGAGCCGCGCCTGCGCCCCGTCGGTGGCCGAATAACGTTGGACGAGATCCACCCGCTCCAGCGGCACGTAGAGCTTGTCCCCCGCGTGATAGGACAGGACCATGCACTCGCGGCCGTGGACGGTGGCGATGCCTTCGTATTGGCCGATGCCGTGGTCCACGTGAACGACGAAAGCCCCGGGCTTGAGATCGTCGAGGCTCGAAAGGAACGCCCGGGACTTCGTCCGGCGGCGGGAACGGGGCGCAGAGTGTTCCGACTCGTCGAGCAGGTCGGACTCGGCGAAGACCTCGACAGCCGCCTCCGGAAGGCGAAAGCCGCCGGAGAGGTGCCCGACGGCCACGATCGGCACACGAGAGTCGCCGTCCCGCCTTCCGGGCTCGCGGTCGCGAAACTCCGCGCGATACGGGAGGTCGTATTCCTTGAAGATCTCCGCGAAACGTTCCGCCATTCCGGTCGTGCCGCCGAGGACAATGGTTTGCACGCCGCCTTCCCAGGAACGACGGATCGAGTCGACCATCTCCCGGAACCGCCCGTGGAAACGTTGGGAAGGTTGTCCCAGGATCAAGAACTCGTGCTCGCCGCCTCCGAGTTCCTCGAGCGCGAGCGAGGGATAAGATTCCAGCGTCTGGTCGAGCTGGCCCGGGCTTCGGATCGTGAGTTCGGGCGCAAGGGCAACAACTCCCGCGTCGTCGGACTGCCCGAAGCGATCCGCAAGCGCAGCGTGGAATTCGGCAAATTCCTTTCGAAACGTCTCGGGCTCGTCGAGCATGAAGACCGCGTCATCGAGGTAGTCCACCAACCCGGCGATTCGAGGGACTCCGAGAGGAAGCAGGAATTCCCAACCCTCGAAAGCGATGCCGTCGCTGCCAAAAATGAGTTTTTCGCCGAGGGAGTCCCGGTATCGATCCTCCTCCCACTTTCGGCGGGCGGTGGCCGTCCAGTCCCGCATGGCCTCGCGCGTCACCAGTTGCTCCCGCATCGGCAGGATCTCCACCCGCTCCAGAGGAGCGGTCGATCGCTGGTCGTCGGGATCGAACTGGCGGATGGACTCGATCGAGTCCCCAAAGAACTCGATCCGGGCAGGGTTGGGCATCAGCGGGGAGTAGACGTCGACGATTCCTCCGCGCCGGGAGAACTCGCCGACCGACGTCACTGGTTCCGCCGCGACGTACCCGGCGGTCACCAGGTGTTCGAGCATCAGCTCCTCGGACACGTCGTCGTGCACGGCGAGCTTCAAGACATAGGTGTCGAAGACGTCGGGAGACGGAATCCGCGATGCCAGCGCTCTGGCTGAGGTAACGATGATGCCGGCCTGGGAGGCGCGAATCTTCCAGAGGGCGACCGCGCGCGCTTGCTGGACGTCGGCATGAGGAGAGAGGCCGGAATAGGGATCGACATCCCAGGCCGGGAACGCGCAAACGGCGGCGGCCGAGCGCGGGTTCAGGACCTGCTGAAAGTACGCGATGTCGGCGGCGAGCGTGTCGGCGCGAACCGTCTCCGAGGTCACGACGACGATCGGACGTCGAAAAACCCGCCAGGACGCCGCAATGAACAGCGCTTTCGCCGCGCCTCCGAGGCCGGCGACGCGAACCGGCTCCCGCCGCAGCACGGCATTGGAGATTCTGGGAAAATCGGCGAGCCGATCGATCGCGCCGAATGCCGTTCGGGAATCCATCAGGGCGTCGTTCTGGAGCCCGGCGGTTCGAGCCGCTCGACGACACGCGAGACCACTTCTGTGGTCGAGTGTCCCTGCACGAGGTCCACGGTGATTACCTCGCCGCCCCAGCTTTCCACTTCTTCCTGCCCGACGATGCCCTTGTCCTTCCAGTCCGACCCTTTCACCAGGACATCGGGCCGGATCTCGAGAATCGTCCCGAGAGGCGTGTCGTCGTCGAAGACGCAGACCCAATCAACATCGCGCATCGCGGCCAGGATCTCGGCCCGTTCGTCTTCGGGAAAAACCGGGCGGTCCGGCCCTTTGAGGCGGCGGACCGAAGCGTCGCTGTTGAGGGCCACGACCAAAGCGTCGCCCGCCGCGCGGGCCCGGGCGAACAACGCGACGTGGCCGGGATGCAGGATGTCGAAGCAGCCGTTCGTGAACACGACCCGGGCGCCTTTCTCCTGGAGGCGGCGCACGCCGTCGGCAACGGCGGAAACGGGTTGGACCTTGCGCGTCGACATCTCAGGAGCCCAACGAAGGAAGCGTAGTATAGCATCGTACCCGATCGCTCCTGGCTCGCCCGAACTCGAATGGAACACGACCGGAACAACCACCCCGCCACACGGGACGATCCCCGCAGCCTGTTCGGCTGGTACATGTACGATTGGGCCAACTCGGCCTATGCGGTCACGGTCCTGTCGGGCCTGCTCGGCCCGTATCTGGTTTCCGTCGTGGCGCCCGATGGAGCGGCCCTCATGGGACGGCCCATCCCGACGTCGTCGCTCTACACTTTTGCCGCGGCTCTTTCCGCGGTCGTCATCTTCGTGACCGCGCCCGTTCTCGGGGCCATCGCGGACTTCGCGTCGGCCCGGAAGGGATTCCTCCTCGTCTTTGCCTACGCGGGGGCGGTGGCGGCGGTGGCGCTCTACTTCTCCGGCGCGGGCCGCCTGTATCCGACCCTGTTTCTGTTTTTCATCGCCCAGACGTGTTTCGTCGCGGCCAACGTTTTTTACAATGCCCTGCTCCCGGCCGTCGCCTCGCCGGAAATGTTCGATCAGGTTTCCGCTCGCGGGTACGCGTTCGGTTACGTCGGCGGCGGACTCCAATTCGCCCTCTGCCTCGGCCTGATCTCGTTCAGCGAGGCGTTGGGGATCGACGCGGAAAGGGCCGTTCGCGCGGCCATGGCGTTCGCCGGTATCTGGTGGGCCGGATTCACCCTGTTCACCGTCAAGCTGCTTCGCGAGGATTCGAGCGGGTTCCGGCTTCCCGAGCAGCTCCAAGATCTTCCGAAAGCGGTGGCGTACGTCCGAATCGGCTTCAGGCGGACTCTCGAAACCACCCGAAAGGTCCGCAAGCTGAAGCCCCT